>DASRXY010000212.1:0-14767 GCA_035654035.1 Sphingobium sp.
GTCCGCCCCGCCATTGCCGATAACGATCTTGCCGTCATAGACGCGCGGCGCGCCGGTGATGGAATAGGGCGCCTTTTCCGCGTCGAAGGTGTGGGTGGTCCAGAGTTCCTTGCCGGTGCGCGCGTCGAGCGCGATGAGGCGGCCGTCGAGCGCGCCGATGATGATCTTGCCCTTCCACGCCGCGATGCCGCGCGAGGAGGGGCCGCAGCAGGCCCAGCGCGCCCAGATCTTCTCCACCTTGGGATCGAAGGTCCAGAGCTTGCGGCCGGTCTTGGCGTCATAGGCGGTGACGATGTTGTAGATGCTTTCGTTGTAGAGGACGCCGTCCATCACGAGCGGGCTCGCCTGCACGCCGCGATAGGTTTCCAGATCGTCGAACCAGGCGAGGCCGAGCTGCTGCACGTTGCTGTCGTTGATGGCCGTGAGAGGCGAGAAGCGCTGCTCGTCCCAGGTGCGCGAATAGCTCTGCCATTCGCCGACATTGGCGGGGGCGTCCGCATTAACCATGGAGGCGTGGTCGACTGCTGCGGGTCCCTTCGGCGTCTGCGCCAGCGCAAGCGCCGCGCCCAGGGCAAGGCCTCCGCCCACCAGCAGCGTTGCGGCCTGAACTTTCCTCCGCGTGCCAATCGTCTTGCGGGTCAATGCCACCGATCCGTCCTCCCCTGGCGGCCGAGTCCGTGGTTGCGGCCTGCCCGATTTGCTTGGCTTGCTAACATCGAAGCGCCGTCCTCGCCAGAGGGTGTCTGTCTGTCCGGAAATGACCAAGTGGCGCTGTCAGCCGATCAGCCACCAGCGCAGCAGCAGGCTCACTGCGCCCAGCGTCAGCACGCTTGCCGCCCAAAGGCCCGCCATCCAGGCAAGGCGGACCCGCAGCGGGCGCGGTTCTTCAATGATAGCCATGCGTGCCGGCCTTGCCGCGGAACACCCAATAGGCCCAACCCGTATAAGCGAGGATCACCGGCATGATGATGGCGACGCCGATGAGCATGAAAATCTGGCTGCTTTCCGGCGCGGCGGCGTCCCAGATGGAGATGCTTTGTGGCACGATATAGGGGAAGAGGCTGATGCCCAGCCCTGCGAAGCACAGCGCGAAGAGCGCCAGCGCCAGTAGAAAGGGCGCGCGCTCGCCGCCCCTGCGCAGCGCGCGCAGGAACAGGACCGCGATGATCGCGGTAAGCAGCGGCACCTGCGCGGTGGCGAGCACGCCGGGCATGTCGAACCAGCGGCGCCAGTAATCATTCTGAAGGAACGGCGTCCACGCACTCACTGCGGCAATGGCGAGCAGAGTCGCGAACCCGGCCACTAACGCCATCCGGCGAGCATGCGCCTGCGCATCGCCTTCCAGCTTCCAGACGAGCCAGGTCGCGCCCAGCAAGGCATAGCCGGCGAGGACGCCGAAGCCGGTGAGCAGCGTAAATGGTGTCAGCCAGTCAAGCCAACCGCCGGCATAGGCCTGACCTTCCACCCGTACGCCTTGCAGGATTGCGCCGAGGATCATGCCTTGCGCCATGGCGGCGACGATGGAGCCGAGCGTGAAACTTGCATCCCACACCGGCCGATGCGCCGGGTCGCGCCAGCGGAACTCGAAGGCGACGCCGCGAAAGATGAGCCCCAGCAGCATGGCGATGATGAGCGGATAAGTGGCGGTGAGGACTAGGCCGTAGGCGAGCGGAAAGGCAGCCAGCAGCCCACCGCCGCCCAGCACCAGCCAGGTTTCGTTGCCGTCCCACACGGGGGCGATGCTGTTCATCGCCTGATCGCGCTCGGGTCCCACTGCGAAGCGTGGAAAAAGAATGCCGATGCCCAGGTCGAAGCCGTCCATCACCACATACATGAAGACGGCGAAGGCGATGATGAACGCCCAGATGACAGTGAGATCGAGAGTCATGGCGCGGCCTCCCCGGGGTGCTCGCCGAAGGCCGGGGCGGGCGTGATGCCGGCGGTGCGCACCGGCTCGCGCGGTGGATCCGATTCGTGCGGCAGCGGCGAGCGGCGCATGAGGTGGAGGATGTACCAGATGCCGGCGCCGAACACCGCAAAATAGACGATCACGAAGGCAATGAGCGAGGTGGCGACCGCCGGCGCGGCCAGCGGCGAATGGGATTGCGCGGTGAGCAGATGGCCGTAGACGGTATAGGGCTGCCGGCCCACTTCCGTCGTTACCCAACCGGCGATCACGGCGATGAAGCCGGCGGGTCCCATCAGGATCGCGGCGCGGTGTAGCCAGCGCCAGTCGTAGAGGCGCCGCCGCCAGCGCGCGAGCAGGCTCCACAGGCCTAGCCCGAACATGGCGACGCCGAGCGCGACCATGATGCGGAAGGACCAGAAGACGATGCTTACCGGCGGCTCCTGATCGTCCGGCACGCTGTCCAGCCCGGCGAGTGGCGCATCGAGGCTGTGCTTGAGGATCAGCGAGGAGAGCTTGGGGATTTCCACCGAATAATCGATGCGCTTTTCGGCTGAATTGGGGATGCCGACGAGAATGAGCGGAGCGCCATTCGGGTGGCTCTCATAATGGCCTTCCATTGCCATGATCTTGGCAGGTTGGTGCTTCAGCGTGTTGAGCCCGTGGAGGTCGCCCGCCAGCACCTGCACCGGTGCGACCAGCGCGGCCATCCACATCGCCATCGAGAACATCTTGCGAGCATGGGGATCGGTGCGGTCGCGCAGCAGGTGCCAGGCGCCGACCGCGCCGACGACCAGCGCTGTGGTGAGATAGGCGGCGATGACAGTATGCACCAACCGGTAGGGAAAACTGGGATTGAAGATAATCTCCGCCCACGAGCCGCCCGGCACGAACCGGCCCTGCGCGTCCATGACGAAGCCGGTGGGCGTGTGCATCCAGCTATTGGCACTCAGGATCCAGAAGGCGGAGAGGAAGGTGCCCAGCGCCACCATGCAGGTGGCCGTGAAGTGCAGGCCGCGCCCCACCTTGTTCATGCCGAACAGCATCACGCCCAGGAATCCCGCCTCCAGGAAGAAGGCCGTGAGCACTTCATAGGCCATGAGCGGTCCGACGATGGGGCCTGCGCGCGTGGAGAACTCCGCCCAGTTGGTGCCGAATTGGTAGGACATGACGATGCCCGAGACGACGCCCATTGCAAATGTGACGGCAAAGATCTTCAGCCAGTAGCGAAAGAGATCGAGATACAATTCCCGTCCGGTGCGCAGCCACAGCCCCTCCAGCACTGCGAGATAGCTCGCCAGCCCGATGGTGAGGGCCGGGAAGACGAAATGGAAGCTGACGGTGAAAGCGAATTGCAGGCGCGCCAGCAGCAGGGCGTCAAACATCGCGGACATGGCATCTACTCCCGGGCCGCAACCCGCTCGGTCGATGCTGAAAGCCGTAGCGTGAACCGAACGTTCCCGCCAGCATGGCAGAGGCTCCGGCGGGTATCGGTTGCGATGCCGCTATGGCCGCTCCGGAAGGCCGGTTTCCAGCAACGTGCGGGAGATCGCCATGCAATCGAGAGGGCCGCGCGCGGCGATCTCGGGCCCTTGCTTCTTCTCGGCGAGGCCGAGCGCGCTGCCGATCGACTTGGCAACGGCGCCCAGCACGCCGCCTACGCCTTTGCCCAACGAGGAGAGCTCCAGCGCGGGAGCCGACAGTGTTCCGTCGATGCGGATCGGGTCGACAATAGGCAGGCCGCTCGGGTCGCGCGCTGTCCCGCCGATGGTGAGGGCGATCTGCTCGCCGTCGAGCACGATTGTCCCTTCGCCGCGGCTGCGGGAGGCTCCGGTCTCGATCAGGAAAGGCGCCGCGGTGAGGCGGCCGTCGCGCGCCTCGAAGCCAATGGCGACGCAGCGCAGAGGCACTCGTGCGTCACCGTCACCCAGCACCGCGCCGATGGTCTTGCCCATGTCCTGCGCCAGCACCGCCGCCGCGGTGCGACTGACCCAACCCTCGCCGGCGACGAAGCCAACATGGCCTTGTGCCTGCGTCAGGGCTGTGCGGATGGTGTCGCCGCGGCCGCTCAGCGCAATACGGGCGCCGAAGGGAGCGTCGACGCGGTCGGCGGCGTCGAGCAGCGCGCCCAGCCGTCCGTCGCGGAACTGGAGGTCCAGGTCCAGCCGGGGGCTGGCCCCAGTGCGATGATCCACCAGGATACGGCCTGTCATTCGCCCGTCGCGCAGAGTTGCGTCCACATCGTCCAGGCGCAGCACTTTTCCGTCCAGGCGCAGCACCCCCTTGAGCGAGCGGAATACCGAAGGCGTCCTGAACAGTAGCCGGGCGGCTGAGACTCGGATTTCCCCGTCAGTCGGCCCCACCTTGGCGAGATTGATGCGGGTGTTGGGAATGACGCGTGGACCGATGCGTGCCCGCAGCGCCCGCTGCTCGGCGAGTCCGGCATCATCGGCCAGATCGTCGAAATCCAGCTGGGAGAAGGCAATGGTCGCATCGATCTTCGAGCGGCCCTCGCGCTTGCGGATCGTCGCCTGTCCGGAAAGCCGTGAGCGACCGATGTCGCCCTCCAGCCGAGCGACAAGCCAGTCGTGCCCATCGCGGCGGACCTGCGCGCGCAGGTCGATGGGTTGGGTGCCGAACAGGCCGGCCAGGATGATGTCGTCCAGATATTTGAGGCTGGGCGCACGGGCGGCGATGCTCAGTGTCATGTCGCTGGTGTCGAGCGCGCCGATGGTCTGCCCCCGTGCATCAAGCGTGAGCAGCGGCGAATCGAGGTGCAGACGCAAAGGATAGGGCGCATTGCGCGCGCGGCCGACGATCGGCTCCCCGTCCAGCGAGAGCGTCACTGGAGCATCGTGGAAGCGCCCCTGCGCCCGGACCGCGAGACCGTCGCTCGGGCCGGCTTCCAGGGTGCCGCGGACATCGAGGAAGCGGCGTGCGTCGCGCAGTGTGAAACGACCCTGGCGGATGGTGAGATCGGTGAGATTCAGCGCCTCGCCGCCCGCGTCACTGGCCTTGCGCTCTTGCCGCCCACTCCAGTTGGACCGGCCCTTCTCGTCGCGTACTAGGGCTAGCGAGAGGCCGTTCGCCTCGATGGCCCGGGGGCGCAGCCCGCGCCCGGCGAGCGCCGGCAACAGCGGCAGGCGGGCACGCACGGCATCCACGCGCAGCATATCGCCCGGCCCAGCCCAATCCGGCTGGGCAATACGCACGTCGCGTAGTTCCACTGTCGGCGTGAAGGAAAAGAAGGGCTTGCGGGCGATGCTGCCGATGTGGACGGGCGCATTGATGGTGGCAGAGAGATGCTGGGCAATGCGCTCCTTCACCAGACTTACCGGAAAGGCACCGAGAAACAGCACCGGCAGCAGCAGCAGGAGGGCAAGGCCTACGAGCGCCCATCGCAGCCGGGGCGTCCGCAGCCCGCGTAGCCAGGCGGCCCGCAAAGAACCACGCCAGCGCGCCCACCGGGTGGGCGCCTGGTCTTCCTCGTCAGGGCCGTGCGATGACATGCGGCACAAACACCACGGATAGAGCAGGGTTCCTGGGGAACCTGACAGGAGCGGATGCGGCCGGCAAGCCCGGTGGCGGCCTTCTTTACTTTGTGATAGGCGCGCCGCGTCGTGATTGCGGCACGGCGCTGTCCCGCCAATCGAACGGGCGCCGCGGCAAATGGATCGAGGCAGGATGAATGACGAACTGAGCGCGATCCAAGGGCCGATCGCTTATCTGACTGGTGAATATCCCAAGGTTTCACACACCTTCATCTTGCGGGAAGTCGAGGGATTGCGTGCGCAGGGGCTGGACGTGACGACCTGCTCGATCCGCAAGCCGTCCGCATCGGATTTTCGGGGCGAGGAAGAACTGCGCGCACGGGCGGAGACCTTCTACGTCATCGAGGCTGCCCGCAACCCGCTCCGCCTACTGAGCGCGCATCTGCGGCTTTTCGCGCGCGCGCCGGGGCGCTGGCTGTCCACGCTGGGCCTCGCCTGGCGCACGCGTGCGCCAGGCCTGAAGGCGTGGTTATGGCAGCTCTTCTATTTCCTGGAGGCGGGCGTGCTGGCGGAGCATCTGCGCGCCAAGGGCGTGCGCCATCTCCACAATCATTTCGCGAATTCCAGCTGCTCGGTGGCGATGATGACCTCGGCGCTGTCGGACATTGGCTTCAGCTTCACCGAACATGGGCCATCCACATTCTTCGAGCCGCGCCTCTGGGCCCTCGACGAGAAGATCGCCCGTGCCCGCTTCGTGGTGGCGATCAGCCATTTCTGCCGCTCGCAGCTCATGTTCTTCTCCGACCCCGCGCACTGGAGCAAGATCGCCATCGTCCATTGCGGCGTGACGCCCGCCGCTTACGGACGCTCGCGCCGTGCGACGTCTGGCAAGCGCGCCATCTTCGTGGGCCGTCTGGCGCCGGTAAAAGGCGCGCCGCTGCTGGTGGAGACCTTCGCGCGCGTGCTGCGCACCCATCCCGATGCGCATCTGACCGTGGTCGGCGAAGGTCCCTCGCGCGCGGATGCTGAGGCGCGCGTGCAGGCGCTGGGCATCGGCCATGCCGTCACCTTCACCGGTTTCCGGGCGCAAGGCGAGGTCGCTGCCTTGTTGGAAGACTCCGACATGCTGCTGCTTCCCTCCTTCGCGGAAGGTGTGCCGGTTGTCCTGATGGAAGCCATGGCGAGCCGCATCCCCGTCGTTGCCAGTCGCGTGGCCGGCGTGCAGGAGCTGGTGGAAGATGGCGTGACCGGCTTCGCCGTACCGCCTGGCGACATCGACTCGCTGGCCGCCCGCATCGGGCAGCTCATGACCGATCCGGAGGCAGCGGCCGCTATGGGCGTGACCGGGCGCGCGGTCGTCGAGCGCGATTTCGATATTGCCCGTGAAGCCGCCTGGCTCGCCACGCTGTTTCGCCAAGGCGGCGGGCATGGACGGCTGCGGCCCGACGCTGCAGCATAGAGATCTGCCTTTAAGGGCGATCATTCCCCGGTTTCGGGGCGCGTTGGAGCGCGAGCTGCTGTCCCAATAGCCGGAAAAGCCTGTTGCGCCCTCCACAGCCCGTCGTGGACGCGACGCGCTTTGGCGAGGGGGTCTTGATAATCCCATTAAATAGGTAGAGATTGAGAGCGTCACTCAGCAGGGCAATCACCCGTGACAGGAGATGGCGATGCAGGATCTTGACGACTGGGCGGCGCCGATGCCGCATGTGCTCACTGTACCGGGCCTCAATAATTCCGGTCCGGATCACTGGCAATCGATCTGGGAGCGGGAAACGCCGTGGCTGTCCCGCGTGGACCTGGGCTTGTGGGAGCGTCCGCAACGTAATGTCTGGGTCACGCGGCTCAGCCAGGCCATCCGCTCTTCCCGCGCGCCGGTCGTACTGTGCGCGCACAGCCTGGGTTGCCTTGCGGTTGCCTGGTGGGCCGCGCTGGAAGGGCAGAGCTACGCTCACCCCGTCGCTGGCGCGTTGCTGGTGGCGCCACCGGACTGCGAACGCGCGCTGGTCAACCAGCATATCGCCGGATTTGGTCCGGTGCCCCGCGTCATACTGCCATTCCCCACGATCCTGGTGGCGAGCCAGAATGACCCCTATGCTTCGATCGAGCGGTCGATCCGCATGGCGGAGCTGTGGGGCGCGGCCTTCGTTGACGTGGGCGAGTTGGGGCATATCAATGCGCAGTCCAATCTTGGCGACTGGCCGGAAGGGCGCATGCTCCTCAACCATCTGATCGATGGCGGACCGCGTGTTCGGCAGAACCGTTCCGGCGTGGCGGCTCTGCGTGAAGGGCACCGCGCTTCGGACCTGCGCTCATGAGCGTCATGGCTGCGTGCGGCGATCAGGCGCGGTGCCGCGCCACCCACAGGCGGAGAACGACGGTTCCGGAATGTGGCGGTGCTCTTCCGGGTTCCGTGTTTCCAACGCACTAGGCCGGGGACCAAGAGGCCAGCTTTCAGCCTGTTTAAAAATCCTATCATGCAGATGGGGAATATGTGTTTATAGCCATGTGACGCTGTCGCTCGGGTGCCGGGCCTCCGGAGGAGCGGGCGACGTGGACAACCGAATGAACGACCGGGCTTCCGGAGCGATGGATAAAGGGGTTTTTATGAAAAGATCGACTTATGCCGCCCTGCTTGCGGCGACCATCCTGAGCGCAGGCCCGGCCTGGGCTGCCGCAGCGGAGGAAGGGGACGCCGCCGTCGCGCCGGCGGCACCGGCTGATGCCAGCGCGCGGGCCGACAGCGGCGAAATCCTCGTGACGGCGCGCCGCCGGCAGGAGACCTCGCAGGCCATTCCGCTCGCCATTTCCGTCGTGGACGGCGCCCAGCTCGACACGACCGGCAGCTTCAACGTAGGCAAGCTCCAGCAGCTCACGCCCACGCTGACTTATTATTCTTCCAATCCGCGCAACACGGCAGTCAACATCCGTGGCATCGGCGCGCCTTTCGGCCTCACCAATGATGGCATCGAACAGGGCGTGGGCATCTATGTCGACGACGTTTATTATTCGCGTATTGCCTCGGCCACGTTTGACTTTCTCGATGTGGCGCAGATTGAGGTGCTGCGCGGACCGCAGGGGACGCTCTACGGCAAGAACACCACCGCCGGCGCCATCAACATTACCACGCGGCAGCCGACCTTCAATTTCGAGGGTCGGGCCGAGGTGTCGATCGGTGATCTCGCCTTTAAGCAGGCCAAGGCGGCTGTCTCTGGACCGTTCAGCGACAAGCTGGCCGGGCGGCTCGCCATTTCCGCGACCAGCCGGCGCGGTACCATCTTTAACGTCGCCAGCGGCAACTGGATCAACGAGCAGGATAATCTCGGTCTGCGCGCCCAGCTTCTGTGGCGGCCCACGGACACGCTCGATGTCACGCTTTCGGGGGACTATAGCGCCCAGAATCCGGAATGCTGCGGCACCGTCTATGTCGGCACCGGCGCCACGCAGCGCCCGGTCAACCGGCAATATGACGCGCTGGCCGCCGCCCAGGGCTATGAGGTGGTCAGCACCAATCCGTTTGACCGCCTGACCGACGTCGACGCCAATCTGAACGCCGGCAACAAGATCGGCGGCGCCTCACTGCGCTTCGTGTGGGATGTGGGGCCGGGGACGCTGACTTCCGTCACGGCCTGGCGCTTCTGGGACTGGAAGCCGGAGAATGACCGCGACTATACCGGCCTGCCGATCGTCACCAAATCGCAAAACCCCTCGCAGCAGAATCAGTATACCCAGGAAATCCGCTACGCCCAGACGGGTAGCAAGCTGGACTTCGTGGTGGGCGCTTTCGCGTATCATCAGCGGATCGACACGCAGGGCACGGAAGCCCACGGGCCGGCATCGGCCAAGTGGAATCTTGCGCCGACCAGCCCTTATTACAACGATCCCACGGTGTTCGACGGGCTCACCGCCATCAACACTCAGTGGTTGAAGAACACCAGCCTTGCACTGTTCGGCCAGTTGAGCTGGAAATTGACCGACCGGCTCACCATCCAGCCCGGCGTGCGGCTCAATTACGACAAGAAGGACGGTTATTACGAGCGCCGGGTGTTCGACGGGCAGGGTAATCCCGTGCTCTTCGGCCAAACCGATCCGGTGAAGGTGGCACAGCGCGGCATCTTCGCTCCGCAACTGGTGCAGCCGTCTTTCAGCGACTGGAACTTCAGCTACGACCTGACGCTGAGCTACAAGCTGGCGGACGATGTGCTGGCCTATGCAACCTACGCCAAGACTTTCAAGTCTGGCGGTATCAACCAGAACGGCGTTCCGGCGGATGGCGATGGCAACCCCATTCTGGAGGCCGGTTCGGTGCGACCGGAATCTGTGCGCCATTATGAGGCTGGCATTAAGTCGCAGTTCTGGGGCCGCAAGGCCACGGTGAACCTGGCGATCTTCCGCTCGGATATCGACGATTATCAGGCCAATGTGAGCAATGGACAGTTCGGTGTGCTGCGCGGCTATCTGGCCAATGCCGAGAAGGTCCGCACTCAGGGCGTGGAAGCGGACATCACGCTGCGGCCGAGCCGCCGCTTCACCGCTTATGCGAGCGGCGCCTACACGGACGCGACCTATGTGAAGTTTGTGGATGCGCCGTGCCCGCCCGAGCTTTCCGGCGGCAGCAGCAGCCCGGCAAATTGCGACATTTCCGGCCAGCGCCTGCCCGGCGTCTCGGAGTGGACCGTGTCCTACGGCGTGGAGGCCAATGCGCCGCTGGCGCTGTTGGGGCAGGACGGTGAGGCCTATGTGGGCTTCGACGGCAACTATCGCTCGTCCTTCTCGTCCAACGCTTCGCCCTCGATCTATTCCTGGGTGGATGGCTATGCGCTCTCCAACTTCCGGCTGGGCTTCCGTACCCGCGACTTCGATCTGTTTGGCTGGGTGCGCAATGCCTTCGACGTCAACTATTACGAGCAGCTCAATTTCGGTCCGGGCAATACCGGCCTGATCGTGGGTCAGCCGGGCGACCCGAGGACCTTTGGCCTCACGCTCAAGAAGACCTTCTGATCCCGAGAAGGGGGCCGGCTATCATGGGCAGGCCGGCCCCCACCCAAGAGGAATTGTGATGATGAGCGACAGATATGCAGCGGCCGCGGGCGGTTCTGAAGCCCGGCGAAACAATGCGGAAGAGGCAATTGAAACAGTCCGGCAGGCGCTTCGGGCTCTGCGCTTCGGCGCCGTCACCCTGACGGTTCACGATGCCCGGGTGGTACAGGTGGACGTCACCGAGAAGCAGCGTTTCTGAAAGGAATGCCGGTTTGCACAGCCGATGCGAACCTTGCAGGCAGATGATTTCACGAAACTCCGTCCGGTTCGCCTCGGGCCGGATGGAGACCAGCAAGAGGCCGGGGAGCCCGGAGGCGCGGTCAGATGCGTGTCGGCTCTCCGGCCTGAAGCATGGTCAGGCCGGATGGATAGGCCTGATCGCCTGGGACAGGCGGGAAACGAAACAGGGAAGAGAGCGGGGCCGCCGCAATTCAGCCGGAAGTATGCTCCGGTCAGGCGATGCGCTTGATCTCTTCTTCCGTGCCACCGCGACCGGCGAGCGCGTCGGCGATGGTGCGATGGTCCAGCACCTGCCGATAGGCATCGTAGGCCGCGCCGAACTGGCGGCGGATCTGGCACTGGGCCTCGTTCACGCAATCCTCGCAGCGGCGGTAGGACTGGCGCGAGAGACAGGGAAGCGGCGCCAGCGGCCCCTCGAACAGGCGCAGCACTTCGCCGAAGGAAATGGTGTCGGCCGGCCGCAGCATGACATAGCCGCCATTCTTGCCGCGCCGGCTCTCCAATATGCCCGCCCGCTTGAGATCGAGCAGGATCTGCTCGAGGAACTTGTGCGGGATGTTGTAGCGCGCGGCAATGTCGGCGCTCGTCATCAAATCGCCTTCGCCCGCAATCGCCAGAAGCGCGCGGAAAGCATAGCGGGCCTTGTTCGAGATCATGGGTTCGTCTGTCTTCCCTATCAGTTTGCTAGGGTACAACCATTCACGTGCCGTGCCAACCTCAAAGACCCGGGCTTGCTGCTTTCCTCCCTACAACCATGCCAGCCAGATGAAGACGAAGGCAACGGCAGTGCAGACCAGCAGCAGCGGCAGGCCCAGGCGCGGAAAATCGCGGAAGCGATAGCCTGCCGCGCCCATCACCACTGCGTTGTTGTGGTGGCCGAAGGGGGTCAGGAAGTCGAGCGAGGCGCCAATGGCGACGGCGACCAGCAGCGGCTCGACCGGCACGCCGGCCTGCGCCGAGATGCCGGCCGCGACCGGGCTGAGCACAACGGCGGTGGACACATTGTCGACGAACGGCGTCACCATCACCGTGATGAGGAGCACCATCAGCGTCACCAGCGCCGGATCGGTCGATGGCAGCGTGCCGACCAGCGCGTTGGCGATGGTCTGGGCGGCGCCGCTCTGCTCCATCGCCGCGCCCAGTGGGATCATGCAGGCAAGCAGGATGAGGATAGGCCAGTTCAACTCCTGCAAGGCCTGTTGCAGGCGCAGCGTGCCCAGCAGCGCCATGGCGACGACGACGCCGCCAAAGGCGATTTCCGGCGGAACATAGCCGCTCGCCGTGGCGGCGACTCCCAGGACGAAAATGGCAAGGCTGCGCAGCGCGTCCGGGTGGCGTGGGGCCGGCGCGGCGCGCGGGGAGAGGGGCAGCACGAGTGCATCGGCCGCTGCCGCACGGGCCGCGGCGCGTGGGCCACGCAGCATGAGCACGTCGCCCAGGCCGATTTGCAGGTCCTCGAAACGGCCTTCTACCCGCCGCCGCCGACCACCGATGGCGACGATCTCGACGCCATGGCCGGCAAAGCCTTCGCAGGCGGCCAGGTGGGAGCCGAGCACGATGCTGTCGGGCATCACCACCACATCGAGGCGATCCATATCCGCACCGCCGTCGCTTCCTCGGCCGGCCTCGCGCAGCGCCCCGGCCCAGCGCAACGCGCCGGCATCGTGCAGCGCCTCGATCCGCTCGATGGGCCCCTCGGCGATCAGCGTGTCGCCCGGCGCGAGGATGATGGCTTCACGCCGCGCGAACACATGGGCGTCGCCGCGCACCACGCCATGGAACTGCACGCCCGTCTGCGCCTCCGCTTCCGGAAGGGCGGTGCCGGTGAGCGTGGAGCCCGGCGGGACCGTGACCTCGCACAGCATCTCAGTTGGACCCGTCTCGGCCGGCGCATCGGCGTCGCCCCGCAGGTGCCGGAAGAGAATGGGCGCGAGCAGCACCAGGCAGGCGAGCCCTGCCAGCGTGACCGGCGCGCCGACCAGCCCCAGTTCGAAATAGGCCCAGCCCTTGCCGGTCTCGGTCCTCAGCCAATCGTTGACGATGAGATTGGCCGGCGTGCCGGTGAGCGAGCACAGGCCGCCCAGCAGCGTGGCGAAGGAGAGCGGCATGAGCATGCGTCCCGGCGGCAGGCCGAGGCGCGCGGAGACGGAGAGCGTCACCGGAAACATGAGCGCGAGGGCGCCGATATTGTTCATCGGCACCGAAACCAGCGCGCCCGTGGCGCACAGCACGACCAGCGCACCGCGCTCCGTCCGTGCCTTTCCGATGATCGCGCGGGCAAAGCGCTCCACCACATGCGTGCGCGCCAGCACGGTGACGATGAGCAGGACTTCCGCAACGGTCACGACGGCAGGGCTGGAAAAGCCGGAGAAGATGTCCGTCATCGGCACCAGCCCCAGCGCGGCGCCCAGCGCCAGTCCGCACAGCGCGACCAGCTCCACCCGGAATCGGTCCAGCGCGTACACGGCGAACATGCACAAGAGCAGCCCGATGATTGCGCCTTGGTCGAAAGTCATCGGCTGCCCCCGTGCCGTGGCTACCCCGCGATTGTCCAGCCTCGAATTTCTAGGGAGTCCGCACAGGCTCGGCAATGCCATGCGCCGGATGGGCGAATAGAGGCGGGTCGCTTGCCAGCGCACAAATGGAAAAACAATGGGTTGACGCGAAAGCGGCGGCGAAGGCATCTTTTTTCGCCCCGCTTTCGGGAACCGCGCGATCCGCTCGGCGCTAAGCCGATACATTCTGCCGCAGCCCTGGAGGCAGCGCTGCCCTGCGATCGATTGGAGTAATGTGCAAGAACAAGCCCTCGTCATAGCTCTGATTGGCGCGCTCGGTGTGGGGGCCCAGTGGGTCGCCTGGCGCACCGGCTGGCCGGCCATTGCGCTCATGCTGGCGGCAGGCGTCGTCGCCGGGCCGGTGCTGGGCCTGATCGAGCCGGACCATGTGTTCGGCGATCTCATGGAGCCCATGATCTCCATTGCCGTGGCGGTCATCCTGTTCGATGGCGGCCTTAGCCTGAATTTTCGGGAATTGCGCCGCACCGGCGGGGCCGTGACGCGGCTGGTCCTGCTCGGCGCGCCCATCGGCTGGTGCCTGGGTGCGCTCGCCTGCTATTATGTAGCCGGCCTCGTCTGGTCGGTCGCCATTCTCTTTGCCGGCATTCTGGTGGTCACAGGCCCAACGGTGGTGCAGCCGCTGCTGCGGCAGAGCAACATCGCGGCGCGGCCGCAGACCATCCTGCGCTGGGAGGCGATCGTTAACGATCCGCTCGGCGCGCTGTGCGCTGTGCTCACCTATGAATATATCCGCCGCGTCGACCAGGGCGGCACATTGCTGAGCGTCGCGCTTTCGCTCCTCGCGGCTGCGTTCGTGGCCAGCATCATCGGCTATGCCGCGGCCCGCGCCATTGGCTGGGCTTTTCCGCGTGGCCATGTGCCGGAATATCTCAAGGCGCCCGTGCTGCTGGTGACGGTGATCGGCGCCTTCGTGCTCTCTAATCTCATTCAGCAGGAAACCGGCCTGCTCACGGTCACCATCATGGGCATCGCGCTTGCCAACATGCGCTTCACCTCGCTTCGCGACGTGCAGCCGTTCAAGGAGAATGTCACCGTCCTGCTGGTTTCGGGCGTTTTCGTGCTGCTCTCCGCCTCGCTCGATTTCGAGGTGCTGCGCCGGTTCGAGTGGCGGTTCCTGGCCTTCCTTCTGGTGCTGCTGTTTGTGGTGCGGCCGGCGACGGTGCTGCTCAGCCTTGCCTTCAGCCGCCTGCCCTGGAACGAGCGGCTGCTCATTGCCTGGATCGCGCCGCGCGGCATCGTCGCCATCGCCATTTCCGGCCTGTTCGCGCTGCGGCTCAATCATCTGGGCTATGAGGACGGCGCCATTCTGGTGACGCTCTCCTTCGCGGTGGTGATCTCCACCATCCTGGCCCATGGCTTTTCCATCAAGCATGTCGCCCGGCTGCTTAAGGTCAACGGCGCGACCGAGCGGGGGTTGCTTATCGTGGGCGGTACGCAATGGAGCCTCGCGCTGGCCGAGCAACTCCGCCAGCTCGACATCCCCGTGACCATTGCGGACAATAGCTGGCAGCGGCTCT
>DASRXY010000213.1:0-3317 GCA_035654035.1 Sphingobium sp.
TTCTTGGCCGGCTCGGGCCTGGGCGCGGGTTGCGCCGTGGGCTTGGGCACGGGCGCCGGTTCGGGCTCAGGTTCCGTCACGGTCTCCTCGGGCGGCGGCGTCGCGTCGGGATCGCTGGCGCCTAGCTCGGGTGCCTGCGCCGTGCGGGCCTCTTCGTGGCTGGTGACACGGCTCTCCAGCGCGATATTGTCCGTCAGCGCCACTTCGAAGCTGGGCGGCAGGGCGACCTTGGGGGCGCTCCAGTGAAACAGGCCGAGCGCCAGCGCCGCGATGACCAGCCCATGCGCGGTGGCGGAGACGCCGAGGCCAATGCGTTCGCTGCGGTCCATGCCCGGGGCCCTATGGCGCGTTGTCTGAACGGCCGCTGGACGGGGCCGATGCGGGAGCGTCCTGGCCCAGACTGGTGGTGACGAGCGCTACTTTGTTGAGGCCGGCGCGATTGAGCTCGCCCATCACACGCATCACCCGGCCGTAATCGAGCGCCGTATCCGCGCGCAGGAAGAGCTGCGCCTCCGGGTCCAGCCGCTCGCGCAGCTCGGCGAAGCGCTGCGGCAGATCGGCCTCGCTGACTTCCGCCTCGTCGAGGAACACGCGGCCCTGCGCATCGATGGAGAGCGTCACTGGCTTCTGGTCCTGCTCCAGCGCGCGCGCGCGCGATTCGGGCAGGTTCACGGGGATGCCGGCGACCAGCAGCGGCGCCGTCACCATGAAGATGATGAGCAGCACCAGCATCACATCGACGAGCGGCGTGACGTTGATGTCCGCCATGGGCGCGCGGGCGCCGCCGCGTCCGCCGCGCCGGCCGGAGGGGAGATGCGCGCCCATCAGGCCTCCAGCTCGCGGCTGAAGGTGGTGTAGAGCCCGTCGGCAAAGCGTTGCAGGCGCGCTTCCAGCCGGTTCACGCCATGGCTGAAGCGGTTATAGGCGATCACTGCCGGAATGGCGGCGAACAGGCCGATGGCGGTGGCGAACAGCGCCTCGGCGATGCCGGGCGCCACCACGGCCAGACTGGTGTTCTGCTCGCCGGCAATGGCCGTGAAACTGCGCATGATGCCCCAGACCGTGCCGAACAGGCCCACGAACGGCGCCACCGCCCCCACTGTAGCGAGGATGTTGAGCCGCTCGGAAACGCGGTCCACCGCGCCGGCAATGGCCGATCCCATGGCGGTGGCGAGCCGGTCACGCGTGCCGGTCGCGTCCATGTTCTTCTGGGCGGTGGAGCGGCGCCACTCGCCGATGCCGGCGGAAAGTACCTGCGCGCTCGGCAGATCCTCCTTGCCGCGCGCCTTGTGGAAACCTTCCATGTCGCCGGCCTGCCAGAAGGCGGTCTCGAAATTCTCGCAGCCCTTGCGCAGCCGGCTCAGGCGGCCGGTGAAGGAGACGATGATCGTCCAGGTCCAGATGCTGGCGAGCAGCAGGCCGATCATGACGAGCTTCACGACGATGTCCGCCTGCATGAACAGCGTCACCGGGTCGAGGGTGATCGCCGCGTGCGGCGCGGCGGGCGTAACGGCGGCAGCGAGCGGCGCCAGGGCGGCGAAGGCGAGGGGGGCTGTGGTCATGCTGGAACGGCATCTTTCAGGACATGAGGGGTGAAACGCGCGATCCAGTCGGCGGGTTGCCGGCGCGGCCGCCCGGCGGGATCGAGAAAGGCGACGGTCACGCTGCCCCGCGTCAGCTCGGTGGTCTCGCGCCAGACGGCCTGGGCAATGATGCAGCGCGCCGGCGTGAGCTGGGTGACGCGGCTGCGCACGAGCAGGTCGTCGTCGAGCCGGGCCGGAGCGCGGTAGCGCAGCGCAATGTCAGTGACGGCATAGACACCCTCACCGCGCATCTGCGCCGCGCGCTGATCAATGCCGAGCAGGCGCAGCATGTCGGAGCGGGCGCGCTCCATGTAGCGCAGATAATTGGCGTGATAGACGAGGCCCGAAAGATCGGTGTCCTCGAAATAGACGCGGAGGGGGAAGCAATGCTCTCCGCCCTCGAAGCGGCCCGAGGCGGGTGCGATGCAGGCGGGGGGCGACATGGCCGCAAACCCTAGTCCAGCCGAGTCGCGGGGGAAAGCCCCCAAAAGGTCGCCATGTCCGCCGGGGGACTCGCTTTGGCGCGCGAGGGGCGGGATCGAGGGCGGCGTGGGGCAGGTGCGGCCGACCTCCTCACGTCATCCCGGCAAAGGCTGGGATCTCATCCGTCCAGATCCCAGCCTTTGCCGGGATGACGGGGTGGGCATGATGGGGCAAGCGGATCGCTCACCTTCCACCCGGCCCACCCGGCGTGCGATCAATAGTCAGGCCACATGCCGTCCGGTGGCGGCGTGTTCGCCATATTTCCGGTCGATGCCCTTGATGTGGGAGCGCAGCCAGTGCCGCAGGAAATGGAAGAAGGCCTCGTCGGCACGGCCCCCGGCGGCCTTGATCTCCGCGGCATGGCCGGCATAGCGCTCCAGCAGCGCGCGGTGGACGAGGCTGTGGTTGGTGAGGCCGGGAAAGCCGATGGACGCCATATAGGCCTCCTCGTCGCGGAAGTGGCGCACGCACACCTGCCCCAGCCGCTCGACCAGCCGGTTGATCTCATCGCCCGTGCGGCCGGCCTTGGTGGCGTCGAAGATCCGGTTCATCGCGTCCAGGATCTCCTTGTGATCGTCGTTCATCGCCCGGACGCCAATGTCGAGCGAGTTGTCCCATTCCATGATTGGCATGTGCCACCCTTGTCGTTCGTGTTGCGTCGCCCTGGTGGCGGGCGGCAGCTCCCCGGCAGGACGGCGGCCCTCTCGCGGGCTGAGTCGAGCGTTAGGCGGCAGAGCTTAACGATGGGCTAAAGGCAGATGGTTGTCCGGCAATTCCAGAAGGATAGCGCCGCTGTGACATTTCGGCCGCGCCGCACGCCCGGTGCTGCTCACCTGCTGCTCAGTCGAACAGCCCGTCCTGGCTGCCCTCGGGCGGATTGAGGCCCAGATGCTTCCAGCCGGCCGCGTTGAGACAGCGGCCGCGCGCCGTCCGCGCAATGAGGCCGAGCTGGAGCAGATAGGGCTCGATCACGTCCTCGATGGTGTCGCGCGGCTCGGAGAGGCCGGCGGCGAGCGTTTCCACGCCCACCGGGCCGCCTTTGTAGATGTCCGCGATCATCCGCAGGTAGCGCCGGTCCATGGTGTCGAGGCCCAGCTTGTCCACCTCCAGCCGCGAGAGCGCGCCGTCCGCCGCCGGTGCGTCGACGATCTCGTGCCCGGCGGCATGGGCGAAGTCGCGCACCCGGCGCAGTAGCCGTCCGGCGATGCGGGGCGTGCCGCGCGCGCGACGGGCGATCTCGCTCGCACCATC
>DASRXY010000214.1:0-3849 GCA_035654035.1 Sphingobium sp.
GTTCGGCGGCAATGGCGCCGGCCATGGTGTCGGCATTCACATTATAGGTCTGCCCGTCCGCGCCGATGCCCACGGGCGCCACCACGGGAATGATGCCGTCGCCCGAGAGGCTGTCCAGAATACGCCGGTCGACGCGCACCGGATCGCCCACGAAGCCCAGGTCCACATTGCGCTCGATGCCGCTGTTCGGATCGGGCGCGCGCTTGCCGGCCACCTTCTCGCACAGCACCAGCCCGCCATCCTTGCCCGAGATGCCCACAGCGCGGCCACCCGCCTGGGCAATCCAGCCTACGATCTCCTTGTTGATGGAGCCGGCGAGGACCATCTCGGCAATGGTCGCGGTTTCCTTGTCGGTGACGCGCAGGCCATTCACGAACTTGCTCTCCACGCCCAGCTTCTTGAGCATGGCGCCGATCTGTGGCCCGCCGCCGTGGACGACGATCACGTTGATGCCCACCATCTTCATGAGCACCACATCCTCGGCGAAATCGCGCGCCGCCTCGGGATCGCCCATGGCATGGCCGCCATATTTTACCACGAAGGTCTCTCCGGCATAACGCTGCATGTAGGGCAGTGCCTCGGTGAGGGTTTCCGCCTTGGCGAGCAGCGCGGGATCGGGCGCGTGATTGTCCGTCATGGGAGAGGGGTCCTTCTGCGGCCGGGACGCCGGCGGCGTCCGCGAAGACATGACTGAAACGGCACCCCGAAGGAGCCATCCCTTGCGCGCCCCTTATCGGCTTTGCGCGGCTGCGGAAAGAGCCGCCGCGCTGCCCTTGAAGTTGACGCTGCGTCATCTGCTAACCTGCGGCATGACCGATTCGCTCGACATCGCCCAGGTCGCCCGACTGACCGGCCTCTCTGCCCGGGCCCTGCGCTTCTACGAGGCGCGCGGACTCGTCACGCCGCTGCGCACCGCATCAGGCCGGCGCCACTTCGGCCCGGCCGAGATGGAGCGGCTGCACCTGATCGTCGCGCTCAAGGGCGCCGGCCTCAGCCTCGCCCATATCCAGCGCATCACTGCGGGGCGCACGCTCGACCTGCGCGCCATGGTGACGGCGCAGCGCGACGCGCTCGACGCGCAGGCCCGCCGCATCGACGATGCGCGCGCTCTGCTCACCACGATTCTGTCCCGCATCGATCACAGCGAGCCCATCGATGCCGCGACCTTCTGCTCGCTGATCCGGCAAGGAGACCAGCTCATGTCCGAACAGAAATGGCAGGAAGTGAC
Source organism: Sphingobium sp. (assembly GCA_035654035.1). Classification (GTDB taxonomy): domain Bacteria; phylum Pseudomonadota; class Alphaproteobacteria; order Sphingomonadales; family Sphingomonadaceae; genus Sphingobium. Next base: position 1,229 of record DASRXY010000214.1, read on the forward strand.
TGCCCGCTACATGGATGCCGACCAGCTCGGCGCCTTCAATAAGGCCGCCGCGCGCCTGCCCGCGGACTTCGACAATGCCGCTCATGGCGCAAAGTGGAAGGATCTGGGCACCCGCATCAAAGCGGCGCTGCCGATGGACCCGGCCAGCCCGCAGGCGCAGGCCTTCCTCGACGAATGGGATGCGCTCCTGGCGCCCTTCCTCGCTGTCGCCACGCCGGAGATGCTGGCCGGCGTGCGCAACCTCTACGCGCATATCGAGGACTGGGAGGGTCAGGCCGATCCCGGCTTCGATGCCGAGGTGTTCCGCTTCCACCAGGCGGCGGCGCGGGTGCGCGAGGCAATGAAAGAACAGCGGAGCGAATAGCGACAGCCTGCGTGTTGCTGCGCGAACCGGAGCCTCTGATTCAGCCGACGCCTTCGCCGCCGTGGGCTCCCGCCTGCGCAGGAGCACATCACTGCCGAGGTCTGCTCTGCCCTCCAACGGGGGCGGCAATGGCGCGCGCCGGTGCCCCGGTGTCAGCGCGTGGGCACGGGCTCCTCGCCGGCATAATCGTAGAAGCCCTTGCCGGTCTTGCGACCGAGCCAGCCGGCCTCGACATATTTGACCAGCAGCGGCGCGGGCCGATATTTGGGATCGCCGGTGGTCGAGTGGAGCACCTTGCAGATCTCCAGGCAGGTATCGAGCCCCACGAAATCGGCGAGAGTCAGCGGACCCATCGGATGGTTGAGGCCGAGCATCACGGCATTGTCGATGTCGCGAACGCCGGCGACGCCCTCGCCCAGCGCGAAGATCGCCTCATTGAGCATCGGCAGCAGGATGCGGTTGACGATGAAACCAGGCGAATCGAAAGCATGCACCACCTGCTTGCCGAGCGCGCGGGCAAAGCCGTCCACCGCGCTCACCGTCTCCTCCGCCGTACCAAGGCCCCGGATGACTTCGACGAGCTGCATCACCGGCACCGGATTGAAGAAGTGCACGCCAATGAAGCGCGCCGGATCGGCACTGGCCTGGGCGAGGCGCGTGATGGGAATGGACGAGGTGTTGGTGGCGAGGATGGCGTCGGCGCGCAGCAGCGGGGCCAGCTCGGCAAAGATGGCGCGCTTCACCTCCTCGCGCTCGGTCGCTGCCTCGATCACCAGATCGCACGCGCCGAGCGGCGCGGCCTCGGCAATAGGCGTAATGCGGGCCAGCGCGGCCTCCGCGATATCGGCTTCCAGCTTGCCGCCCTCGACGGCGCGGCGCAGGCGCTTGCCGATACCGGCCTTGCCCTGTTCCGCGCGGGCAAGATCCACATCGCGCAGCAGCACCCCAAAGCCGGCTTGCGCGCATACCTGCGCGATGCCCGAGCCCATCTGCCCCGCACCGATCACCCCTACGGTCCGCATGGTCATCTCCCTTGTCCCTGGCCTTGAAAAACCGGCGGAACGGCCCTCGAGCGGGCAGCAACATTCACGTCTCGGCCCGATAAGCGACCGCTCTACCCCTCTCTTCGCAACTGCATTATGACGGGGGTGATGACAAGCCCGGCCTCCCGCTTCCTGTTGCTCTTCGCCGGATTGACCGGCACGCTGTCGGCGACGGCGCAGACCCCGTCCGTGCCGCCTCCCGCTGCCACTCCCGCCTTGCCCACGCTCGCGCCGGCACCTGCGCCGCCGGCGCTCGGGCGCGTGCGCCTGTTCGAGGATTGGGCGGTGGGCTGCGACAATCGCCTGACGTGCAGCGCCGTCTCGCTGCTGCGCATGGGCGCGGACGGGAGCGGAAGCGAGGGCGAGGTCTATTCGGTTCTGGTCTCCATCGAGCGGGCGGGCGGCCCGGACGGCGCCGCGACCATCGAATTTGCCGGCGCCTATGATCTGCGCGGCCGGATTAACCTGGTCGTCGACAATGAGGACGCCGGGCAGCTCAAGGTCGAGCGCGATACGGCGCGAGTCACGGGCGAGGAGGCGCTCAAACTGATCCGGCGGCTTGGCAGCAGCTATGCGCTCGAGCTACGGCAGGGCAAGATGGCTCTGGCGGCACCCTCGCTGAGCGGCCTCGCCGAGGCGCTGCGCTATATCGATGAAGTGCAGGGCCGCATCGGCAGCGAAGGCGCGCTCGCCGCCATTGGCGACGACGCAGCCGACCAGGCGCGGCCGCTGCCCGAGCCGACACTGGTCGCCCTGGCGGCAGACGGCCCGCCACCGGAGGATCCGCCGACGCTGAGCGCGCAGGAGCAGGAGGCGGCGCGGGCGCTGGCGCAATGCGGCGGGCGCCAGCGCACGGCCCTGCCCGTCGAGGCCCATGCGCTGGACCGCAGCCATGTGCTGGCGCTGCTGCCCTGCGACACGGATGCGGACAATGTCTCCAGCATCGCCCTGGTCGCCAGCGGCGAGCCCGGCGCGCGCCGCTTCTCGGTCGCGCGTTTCGACCTGATGCCGGGCGCGACTGGCGAGCCGGGGACGCCGCCCCTTATCGTCAATGCGCAATGGAATCCTGTGCGCGGCCTGCTTTCCAGCTTCGCGCGGGGGCGCCCGCTTGGCGACTGCGGCACCAGCGAGACCTATCGCTGGGATGGCGCGATGTTCCGCCTGATCGAGGCGCGCGCCATGCCGGTGTGCCGCGGCGCCTGGGAATGGCCGGT
>DASRXY010000215.1:0-2971 GCA_035654035.1 Sphingobium sp.
CGCGGCGTGCGGCATCGCGTGCTGGTGATCGGCGAGGGCCCCGCCCGGCCGTGGTTTGCCGAGCATGTGCCCGAAGCGGTGTTCACCGGCTTCCAGGCAGGCGACGATCTGGGCCGCGCCACGGCCGGGATGGACATTTTCTTCATGCCCTCGGTGACGGAAAGCTTCGGGAATGTGACCTGCGAGGCGATGGCGGCGGGCGTGCCCGTGGTGGCGGCGCGCGCCACCGGGAATGTCGATCTGGTGGAAGACGGCGTCACCGGCTTCCTCGTCGAGCCGACGGACATCGCCGGCTATGCCGATGCGATCGGTGCGCTGATCGCCGACCCCGCGCGGCGGCGAGCGGCGGGCCAGGCCGGTCATGCCCGCGTGCTGGATTATGACTGGGAGAAGGTCAACGGCGCGATGATCGCGGCCTATCGCGCTTTGCTGGAACGCCGCCGGGCTACTTAGGGTGACGTCGAGCCAGATGGACTCGTCTGGCATCTCGGAAAAGCGCGGCAAGCAAGGATATCTATAGCCGATTATGCTCCTGCGAAAGCCGGAGCCCGGAGCGGCCAAGGGGCGGCGGGCGCCTCATTGCTTAGGCCCACCGGACCTCTCTCGTGATGGGAGTCTGCGCCGTTTCGAACACCGATTTTCGCGTGATAATAGAGCGTTTACCGCAGCGCCTCACACTCTCTGCCATGCGTGAAACCCGCATCCATCACCGGCAGGACAGGGAGGCTCATCCGCGTCATGCCCACACCGGATTACGGCCGGTCCCCCTGCTCATCGCCGCCGCCGTCGGCGGAGCGGCGCTGGGCATCGGCAGCACTGCGTTCGGCACGGACACGGCGCGGCCAGCGCTTGAAGCCGCGCGGCCCGTGGCGGCAACATTGGGGCTGGCGCGCGCCCGGCCGCCGCGCACGGGTGACTTCTGGCGAAACTGCGCTGAGGCAAAATCGGTGGGGAGCGCGCCGATCTATCGCGGCGAGCCGGGCTATCGCGACCGGCTGGATGGTGACAGCGACGGCATTGCCTGCGAGCCCTATCACGGCCGCTAGGCTGAGGACTGGACGCCTTTCCATGAAAACGGGAACGTCAAGCAACGCCGGGCAGCAGGGAGCGAGAGTCCCGCTTTCGTGGGAATGACGGAGGGGGAATTGCCATCATCCATTACAATGTGATCCGATTGGATTGATCGGACTAAGCCCCGCTTGTTCCGCGTTGTTCGATCACGATCCAGCTCAAGAGGCTTCAGGCGCGCTCAGCGCCGCTCATCCGCCTCATTGCCAGTCGAAGGGCAGCGGCGCTTCGCGGAAGGCAAAGCGATCGAGATGTCGCGCTACCGCGCCCTTGAGCGCTTCGAGATGCTCGGCGCTACTGGCCTCGATGCGCACGTCCAGCGCGTCCGGCGTGGCGGTGAGATAGACATGGCCGTCGCCCGGCCAGTCCGCCCCGCGCGCATTATGGGGGAAACGGATCTTCCCCTGCTCGGCAGTGAATTCCACGTCAAGGCTGTGCTGCCAATGCTTGCAGAGCTGCTGAAGATAGCGGCTGCCATGGGTGGTGGGCACGCTGGAAACGGATTGGGTCATGAACACCTCTTTATGCAAACGATTCTCAACAATAAATGGGGATGCGAGCGCCAGGGTCAAGCGATGGCTGTGCCAGCATAGTCGCCGGGCATCGCTCGTTCCTCGATGCGGGCCACTCGGCGCCGCCGCAAGTGAAAGACGGGGCGTGGCGCGGGGACAATCGGGCGGTCGCTGACACACGCCCGGTCGCCCTCGCGTGTCACATCATAAGGATGCCGGGGCGCCACGACCGACGCGCGGCTAGACAATGCCGTGGGCCTGCGAACGCGCGCTCCGGCGCCGTCCGCATCACGGCAGCCGCTCGATCTTGCGCGCTGCCTCGTCGAGGATCTCGGCGATGTCGTGCGGCAGCGTGCTCTGGTCACCCGCCGCGCCCATGCGCTCCTGAATCGCGGCTTTGAGATTGTGCATGGCCCGGCGCACCGGGCCTCGGCTGGTGCGCTCGCGCATAGCGCCCACGCCGTTCAGCCGCGCCATCAGGCCCGCCACGTCTTCGTCGTGCTCGGCGAGGTGATCGCGGCCGGCCTGCGTGATCTCGTACATCTTGCGCGCGCCGTCGCTCTGTTGCTCGGCGATCAGTTCCATGTCGGCCAGCATGGTGAGCGTGGGATAGACAATGCCCGGGCTCGGCGCATAGACGCCGCCGGTCATCTCCTCCACGGCGCGGATCAGATCGTAGCCGTGGCGCGGGCCGTCCGCGATGAGCTTGAGCAGCACCAGCCGCAACTCGCCGCTGTCGAACATGCGGCCGCGTGGACCGCCGCCCCGGCCGCCGCCCACGCCGCCACTCATGCCTCCACGCATGGCGCCGCTCAGTGCCTCGTTGACGAGGCCGCTGATCGCATCGCCGAAATCGCTCCAGCCGCGTCCACCGCCTCTCGGGCCGCCGCCGGCACCGCGGCCTCGACCGCGGCCATGCTCGAAATTCGCGCGCAGCGCCTCCCAATCGGGAAAGCCTTCGAAGCCCGGCCAATTTTTGGATCCATTAGTCATAATTTACTCCTGTGGCGTGCCTTCCCCTCGATGCGTCTAAGATATATCTTATCCTATCACGTATCAAGAGCGGGTGAAACGGGGCGCGGGCGCGCTATATAGGGGCCATGTCCGATCTGTTCGGCGGCCTCGCAGCCGCGCCCCGCGCTCAAGACACGCCCGCCGACGCGCCCTTGGCCGACCGGCTGCGCCCCCGCACGCTTGAGGAGGTGGTGGGCCAGGACCATCTCACCGGCGCCGACGGGACCATCGGCCGCATGGTCGCGGCCGGGCGCCTCTCTTCCATGATCCTGTGGGGCCCGCCCGGCACCGGCAAGACCACGCTCGCGCGCCTGCTCGCCCAGGCCGTGGACATGCGCTTCGCCGCCATCTCGGCGGTCTTCTCGGGCGTGGCCGAC
>DASRXY010000216.1:0-6135 GCA_035654035.1 Sphingobium sp.
CCTGCTCCGCCGCCGCGCTGATGACGACGCCGGCCCGGCTGTGCCCGAGCAGAACGACCGGCTCCGGCAGCGCCCGCGCCTGCTCGACCGCGAAGGCCGCCCAATCTTCCAGCCGCGCGCCGGCCAGCGCCCGGTCGCTCCCGCCGATGCCTGGCAGGGTCGGTGCGGCCACGCCGTGGCCCCGAGCCTCCAATGACGCGCGCAGCCGCTCGAAACACCAGCCACCATGCCAGGCGCCGTGGATCAGAAGGAAGCTCGCCATGCCCGCACGTGCACCGGAGTCAGGAAAGCGCGATCACAGTCTTGCCGAACAAGGCCGGCGAGCCGGCATAGGCATAAGCTTCATGGACCTGATCCATGCCGAAGGTGGCGCCGATCACGGGCGTGAGGCCATTGGCGTCGACCGCATCGGCCAGCCGCTCGGCCATGCGCCGGCTGCCCACAAAGATGCCGCGCAGGATACTGCCGGTCATCATCAGCGCGGACGGATTGGGCCCGCCCACGGGCGAGAGCACGCCAATGAGCGCGATCTCGGCATTGTGGCGCAGCGCCATCATGGATTGCTGCACCGTACCGGCGCCGCCCACTTCCACCACCTTGTCTACGCCGCCATAGGTCTGTGCGACATGCGCTCCCCAATTCTCGTGCGTCCGGTAGTTGAGGCCATAATCCGCGCCGAGCGCACGGGCGCGCTCCAGCTTGGCGTCGTCCGACGAGGTGACGATCACTTCGCAGCCGGCCGCCTTGGCAAGCCGCAGCGCGATGGTGGAGACGCCGCCGGTGCCGAGCAGCAGCACCCGCTCGCCCGCCCTGATTGGCCGGGGCCCCTCAAAGAGCGCATTCCACGCGGTGACACCCGCGCACGGCAAGGTCGCAGCTTCCGCATAGCTGAGGCTCTTGGCGATGCGCACCACGCCCTGCTCGGGCAGCACCACCGTCTCGGCCAACATGCCCGGCGCGCCGGCCGCGCCCAGCGCAAGACCTGCATGAGGATTGGGAGGCCCATCGATCCAGTTCTGAAAGAAAATGCCGGCCACCCGATCGCCGACTTTGAAGCGCGTGACGCCGGTGCCCACCGCCGTCACCTCGCCCGCGCCATCCGAGAGCGGCACGATGGGCGCGGGCACGGGGCCACCCATATATTGGCCGCGCACAATGGCCTGATCGCGATAGTTAAGCGAGCAGGCATGGACCCTGATTGCCACTTCGCTCGGCCCGGGCTCAGGCGTAGGCAGGTCGACAAGCGAGAGAGCATCCAGCGATGTGGCGCCGGCGGCCAGTTGCCATGCACGCATGGGAAAACACCTTTCCTTACCTATGACTCACGCCCTCAATGCCCCCCGGAAGGATGCGCAGCAAGGCGCAATTGGCGCGGCGCGCTCAGGCGGCGACTGGATCGGCCGCCAGCTCCGCAGAGATTGCCGCGGCCGTGCGGCGCAGCGCACCCAGATGGCGGGTCACCACCGTCTCAGTATCGCTGCGGCGGACCAGCCAGGTAATATTGAGCGTGGCGATCGGCCTGCCCTGCACCATCACGGCCACGGCCATGGAACGCCGGCCGTCCTGCCGCACAGCTTGCCAGTCCCGGTCCGGCCAAGGGTGAAAAGGCTCGCGCAGCGCATAGCCACGCGCCCGTGTCTCGGCGAGGATATCGTCGAGCAGCGCTTGCCCGGCCGGGTCATCCTCGCTCGGGCGCAGCCGCGCCAGGATCGCGGCCCGCTCGCCGGGATCGCACGCGGCGAGATAGGCGCGGCCGGTCGAGGTATGGAGATAGGAGAGGCGCGCGCCGACGGGACCGAGCGTGACCGCGTCGAGCCGCAGCAGCGAGGAATTGGTCTCGACGATCTCGACATGGTCGAGCCGGGGCACGGCGATCACCGAAGGCCAGGCCACTTGCTCGGAGAGCCGGACGAGGTGCGGTGAGGCCACTTCCGCCACGCGCTGGTGGAGCATGTCCGGCCGCACCGGGGCACGCACGAAGCTGGGCAGAAAGGCGCCATCCGCCAGCCGCTGCCAGATGTGGCCGTGCTTGCCGAGCGTCACCACCATGCGCAGCAGCGTGGCCTTGGGCAGGCCAAGCGCAGTGTGCAGTTCGTGGAGATTGGCACCTTGCCGCCGCTCGATCTCGGCAAGCACCTGGAGGCCACGCTCAAGGGCGCGCACCATCTTCACCTTGCGTTCGATCAAGGCCCCTCTCCCTTTCACTCTGCGAAATAGCAGAGCGGCCCGGCGCGTCGCAAGAGGAGCGGGTCCGAAGCTTTCTAATTGTTGCGCTTGCGCACCACTCGCTGCGCGCGATGCGCTCAGGCGGTCTCCAGCATGTCCAGCAGAGCCTTGTTGAAGGCGGGAATATCCTCCGGTTTGCGGCTGGTGATGAGCCGGTCATCGACCACAACCTCCTGATCGAGCACCATGGCACCGGCATTGCGCAGGTCGGTGCGGATGGAGGGCCAGGACGTCATGCGCCGCCCTTCCGCCACGTCCGCTTCGGCAAGCAGCCAGGGGCCATGGCAAATGGCCGCAACAGGCTTATGCCGCGCGAAGAACTCCCGCACGATGCGCAGCGCGTCCGCTTCCGTGCGCAACGCATCGGGATTGGCGACGCCACCGGGAATGACCAGCGCGTCGTAACTGTCCGCATCCACATCGCCGATCAGCGTATCTGGCTGGATGGTCGCGCCTTTCTCGTGATGCTGCATACCCTGGATGGGCGCACTCTTGTTGGACGCGAGCGTCACCGTTGCGCCCGCATCGAGCAGGGCCCGGCGCGGCTCGAACAATTCCGACTGCTCGAAACCGTCCGTCGCGATGATGAGCACGCGCGCTTTCTTCAAATCCACCATCGTTGCGCCTCCACAGGATCCGCCATCTGAAGGAGACGCATGAGAGCCCCCGGCGTTCCACGCACCCGCGAACCGTTCGGCTGCGCGCCGGGGCGGATCAGCGCACCATCAACGTGCCCAATATGCCGCCATCGACCGCCAGGCTCTGGGCCGTGATATGCGAGGCATTGTCAGACAGTAGGAAGGCGGCCGCCTTCGCCAGCTCTTCGGCCGAACCCATGCGGCCCTGCGGGGTCATGGCCGTCATCACATCATGCGCCTCACCGGGCAGTTGTTCCAGCATCGGCGTTTCGATGAAGCCGGGGACGATGCAGTTGCAGCGCACGCCATGGGGGGCCACTTCCACCGCGACCGAGCGCGCGAGGCCGAGCACGCCGTGCTTGGAGGCGACATAGGCCGAGTTCATCGCCATGCCGCGCTCGCTCGCCAGGCTACCGGTGACGAGGATGGCACCCGATTTCGCAGCGATCATACCGGGCAGTACCGCGCGCATTGCCCAGAAGGCACTGAGCAGATTGACCGAAAGCACATGCTCGAATGTGTCGAGCGGATAGTCCGAGACCGGCGAGAACGTGCCACCAATGCCTGCGTTGCAGAACAAGCCATAGGCCGGCCCGAAGCGATGTACGGCCTGATCTATCGCGCCTTCCAGCCTGGCGCGATCCGCCACGTCGGCCGCGAACCCGGCCGCATTGGCTTCGCCCAACTCGGCGGCGTGGCCGGCCAGCACTTCGGCGCGCCGCGCAATCATGGAGACGCGCGCACCTCGCTCGACCAGTAGCCGTGCGGTGGCAAGGCCGATGCCGCTGGACGCCCCCGTCACGATGATATGACGCCCGGCAAAATCGCTCATTCTCTCTCTCCTGTTGATGGCTCGGCGATCAGTGCCGCCCACGCGGCCGCGCCGGGATAATCGCTGTCATTGGGATCCCAGATGCGCTGCATCAGCGCACGCGCCTGCGGCTCGGCCATGCCGGCCACATCGCGATGATAGCGATAGAAAAGCGCGGAAACCCGCCAGTTCATGATGCAATGGATATGCAGCGGCGCATCATCCGCCGTGACGGCGGCACGGAACGCTTCGTAATGCGCCTCGGTGGGCGCGTCGAAGGGAATGGGGATAGGCGTATAGCGCAACCCCGCCGCCGCCATCTGCGCCGCCGCCTCCGGCAGGGCCTCGGGATGACTGTCCGGCGCCAGATTGACGATATGGCGCACACCGATGGCCGCGAGGCGCTGTGGATCGCCCGCCAGCAACCGGCCGGACGTGGTGATCCGATCGCTCAGCCGCAGCCAGTTGCGGATGTCATCCGGATCGCTCACGCCGCGTGCCCGAGCCGCGCCGACGCATCGCGCCGCGACGTGCGGCCATCATGGGGCGTCGCTTGCCGGGCAGCCGCGCTCACGTGAGCCCCAGCACCCGCGCGGCATTGTCCTTGAGGATAAGCGGCATCACCTCCTCGCGAAAGCCGACCTGCTGCGCCGCATCGATCCACTTTTCCGGGGTAATGAGCGGAAAATCGCTGCCGAACATCATCTTATGGCGCAACTGCGTATTGGCATAATGGATGATCTGCTTGGGGAAATATTTGGGGCTCCAGCCCGAGAGATCGATGAACACATTGTCCTTGTGCAGCGCCATGGAGAGACTCTCGTCCGTCCACGGCCAGCTCGGATGGGCCAGGATCATCTTCATATCCGGGAAATCGGCCGCGACATCGTCCATCAGCATCGGCTGGCCATATTTGAGCCGCACGCCCCCGCCGCCACGCATTCCGGTACCCATGCCGCTGTGGCCGGTGTGGAAGATGGCGGGCAGCTTATGTTCGGCGATCACTTCGTAGATGGGGTATCCCGTGCGGTCGGCGGGGTGAATACCCTGAATCAAATGGTGGAATTTGAAGCCTTTGACGCCGCAATTTTCGATCAGGTCTCGCGCTTCCCGCGCACCGAACTTCCCCTTATGCGGATCGATGGACGCGAAGGGAATGACGATATCGCTGTGATCCGCCGCCAATTCGGCGATCTCGTAATTGGAGACGCGCTTGGCGCCGACCGCGCTCTCGCAATCCACCGTGAAGAGACAGAAAGCGATTTGGCGCTCCCGGTAGAAATCGATGATCTCCGGGATTTTAGGCCGCTCTCGTGGCGCCTTGAAATAGGCGCTGGCCGCATCGAAGAACTGCGCCATGACCGGGTCTTCGGGATCATGGCACGAGACTTCGGCATGGACGTGGACGTCGATGGCCCTGATGGCGGAGAGGTCAATGGGCATGGGTTTTCCTTGTTGTTCTCCGGCGCAGGCAGGGGCCAGAGCCTGGCAGCGCTGCGCTCAAACGCCCTGGGCTCCTGCCTGCGCCGGAGCACATGTTCGTCCAACCGGCGGGGCGCGTGTCGAACGCCCCGCCCCTTCCGGCCTCAAAGCTGGATAATCACCGACTTCAGCTCGGTATAGACCTCCACGCCCTGGCGGCCCTGCTCGCGACCCAGGCCGCTTTCCTTGTAGCCGCCGAAGGGCAGCGCCGGGTCGATCATCGAGTGGCAGTTACCCCAGACGGTGCCGGCCTTCAGCTTGGCGGCGAGCTTGTGCATGGCGGAGAGGTCCTTGGTCCAGATGCCGGCCGCGAGGCCGAAGCGTGTGTCGTTCGCCTGGCGCGCCACCTCGTCCAGATCGTCGAAGCGCTGGGCCACCACGACCGGGCCGAAAATCTCCTCGCGCACCACGCGCATGTCCGGCTTCACGTCCACCAACACCGTGGGGTTCACATAATAGCCGCCCTCGCTCGCCGGGCTGTCGCCGCCCACCGCCACGCTGGCGCCGGCCTTCTTGCCGTCCTCGATATAGCCCATCACGCGATTGAACTGCTCGTCGCTGACCAGCGGGCCCATATGGCCGGCCGGATCGAGGCTGGGGCGCGGCTGCCAGAAATTGGTGGCCTCCACGAAGTTCTCCAGCACGTCGTCGAACACGCTCTTATGCGCATAGAGACGCGACCCGGCGACGCAGACCTGCCCGGAATTGAAGAAGATCGCCTGCGCGGTGCCGGGGCCGGCAACCTTGGGATCCATGTCCGGCAGGACGATGACCGGCGACTTGCCACCCAACTCCAGCGTCACGCGCTTCAGGCTGTCGGTCGCAGTCTTGTTGATGATCTTGCCGACTTCGGTGGAGCCGGTGAAAGCCACCTTGTCCACGTCCGGATGGCGCACCAGCCGGTCGCCGGCGGTGTGGCCATTGCCGGTGATGATGTTGACCACGCCGGCCGGGATGCCCGCCTGCTGAACGAGATCG
>DASRXY010000217.1:0-2886 GCA_035654035.1 Sphingobium sp.
CCCGATGTGCAGAACCTCATGGGCATGCCGGGCGCTTGGGCGGCGGACGTCATGCTTACTTTTGGGGGCCTGCCGAGCACGCTGCTGCTGCCGCTGATGCTCGTCTGCGCGCGGCGGCTGTGGGGCGATCAGGATATGCACGGCTGGCAGGGGCAGATCTTCAAATGCCTGGCCGGCATCCTGCTCATCGGCATCGGCCTGTGGCTGCTCTGGCCCGATCCGCTGGTCGGCTTGCCCGCCCGCTGGGGCGGCGCGCCGGCCTATCTGGTGGCGGATGGCATCACCGCGCTCACCGCGCGCCTGGGCCCTCAGCCGGCTTATTGGGTCGATTGGAGCGTGCTGGCGCTCTGCATCCTCGTCGGAAGCTGGCTATGGGTGCGCAGCTTGGCGCTGGAAAGGCCGCTCTGGCATTTTGCGCGGCCCGCCATGTCGCCCTTGCACGCGCTGCGCCTGCCGCGCTTCTCCCTGCGCCGCGTCGCGGCGCCGAGCGTTGCCGGCGACGCTGGCAACTTCGACGAGGCCGAGCAGCCGCCGCGTGAGACCGGCCCGCGCCGGCCGGTGGAAACAGCCGAGCGCGCGCCGATCAGCATTCAGGCGCCGAATGCCAATGCCGTCACCAAGGCGAGCGCGCCGATCTCCGGTCAGAAGGACCTGTTCGGCAACAACGATCTTCCCGCACCTGACTTACTGAGCCCCGCACCGCCCGCCGCCGCCGGCAAGCTCGACAAACAAGGCCTGGAGCGCAACGCCCGCCTGCTCGAAAGCGTGCTCGACGATTTCCATGTGAAAGGCGCCATCACCGAGGTGCGCCCTGGCCCTGTCGTCACCATGTACGAGCTGGAACCCGCACCCGGCATTAAGGCGAGCCGCGTCGTCCAGCTCGCCGACGATATCGCCCGCAACATGTCCGCGCTCTCCGCGCGCGTCGCCACCATTCCGGGACGCACCGTGATCGGCATCGAACTCCCCAATGTGAACCGCGAATCGGTGGTGCTGCATCAGCTCATCACCTCCGGCGCCTTCGCGGAAGGCAAAGCGGAGCTGCCGATCATCCTGGGCAAGAACATCTTTGGCGAGCCTGTGGTGGCAGATCTCGCCTCCATGCCGCATCTGCTCGTCGCCGGCACCACCGGATCGGGCAAGTCGGTGGGTTTGAACTGCATGATCCTCTCGCTGCTCTACCGGATGACGCCGGACGAGCTGCGCCTCATCATGATCGACCCCAAGATGCTGGAACTGAGCATCTACGACAACATTCCACACCTGCTCTCGCCGGTCGTCACCGAGCCGGCCAAGGCAATCCGCGCGCTCAAATGGGCGGTCGAGCAGATGGAAGACCGCTATCGCATGATGGCCGCCATTGGGGTCCGCAATCTCGCCAACTACAATGAGAAGGTGCGCGGCGCGCTGGCTAAGGGCAAGTCGCTCGGCCGCCGCGTGCAGATCGGCTTCGACGAGGCCACCCGCCAGCCGATCTACGAGGAAGAAGAGCTGGATTATCAGCCGCTGCCGCAGATCGTGGTGGTGGTCGACGAGCTGGCCGACCTCATGATGACGGCCGGCAAGGAGGTCGAATTCCTCATCCAGCGGCTGGCGCAGAAGGCCCGCGCCGCCGGTATCCACCTGATCCTCGCTACGCAGCGCCCTTCGGTCGACGTCATCACGGGCGTCATCAAGGCCAACCTTCCGACGCGCATCAGCTTCTTCGTCACGTCCAAGATCGACAGCCGCACCATCCTGGGCGAGCAAGGCGCCGAGCAGCTTCTCGGCAAGGGCGACATGCTGTTCATGCAGAGCGGCAAGGGCCTCACACGCGTCCACGGCCCCTTCGTCAGCGACGACGAGGTGCGTGCTGTGGCCGATCATTGGCGCTCGAAGGGTCAGCCTGATTATATCTCCGCCGTCACCGAGGAGCCGGAGGAAGGCAGCTTCGCCCTCGATGGCGTGGACCTGGGCGACGATTCGGCCGACGCCAAGTTGTTCCGCAAGGCCTGCCAGCTCGTCTTCGAGAGCCAGAAGGCTTCCACGAGCTGGCTCCAGCGCCAGATGCGCATCGGCTACAACAGTGCCGCCCGCCTCATCGAGCGCATGGAAGACGAAGGCCTGGTCGGCCCGCCCAACCATGTCGGTCGCCGCGAAGTGCTGCGCGACGAGATGGGACAGCCGAAATAAGGGGTCAATGAGGTCCGGGCGCAGTCCCTTATTTGGCACCCTCCCATGATCTCCAATCTCCGTTCATTCTCAGCTGTCGAAGGGGCGCTCTCTTCAGCGGGTTGAGCGGAAGGAGAGCCGTTGCCCTCGGGCGTCTTGAGCTCGACCGAGTCAGGACAACAGGGTCGCGGGGAGAGATTGAGCGAGTGCAACGCCGCATCGAGGCGGAACTGGCTTTTCCAAGTTCCGTTCTGACGAGTATCGCTAAGATGCCGCCGTCCTCTCTTCCAATGCCGCCTCCGGCCCGAGATGCACGGCGAGCGCGCCCGGCCGGCACTCGGCCCGAAAAGCCGCGCACTGGATTGGCTCCCCGTCGAGATTGATGGCGATCTCCTCGCTCGCCACAAAGCGAATCCAGGGGATGCGTGCGGTCACAGCGGCCTCGGTGAGGCTCGCCCCCCCCTCCTTGAGCAGAGCCGCGACCGCGCCGAGGCCGGTTTCGGGAGCGGGAAGAATAGTGAGATCAAGCAACCCATCGTCGAGCTGCGCATCCGGGCAAAGCACGATGCCGCCCCCCGCCTGCCGGCCATTGCCGATGGCAAAGGCCATGAACGCCCCCTCCCATGCGAAGTCCGGCCCTTCGAAGCGCCCGGCACAGGCGTTCAGCTCTTTCACCCGGCTGAGGCCGCTCAGCACATAAGCGAAGGCGCCGAGCGTGCTCTTGAGCCGGGCATT
>DASRXY010000218.1:0-4930 GCA_035654035.1 Sphingobium sp.
CCCACCGAGATTGAGACGCAGATCACCCAGCGTGTGGAATCCGCGGTTCGTGCGCTGAACGGCGTCGACCAGATCGATTCCCAGGCCAGCGAGGGTTCCAGCAACACCACGGTCCAGTTCCAGATTGGCAAGGACCCGAACGTCGCGGTCAACGAAGTCAAGAACGCCGTCGACCAGATCCGCAGCGATCTGCCGGACGGCATCCTAGAGCCGCGCGTCACCAAGATCGAAGTGTCGGACAGCGAGATCGCGTTCTTCGCGGTTGGCGCGACGGACATGACCATCGAGCAGTTGAGCTGGTTTGTGGACGATACGGTGGCCAAGCGCCTGCTCGGCGTGCCGGGCATGAGCCAGGTCAGCCGCCAGGGCGGCGTGGACCGCGAGATCCGCGTCATCATCGATCCGGCCAAAATGCAAGCGCTCGGCGTCACGGCCAGTCAGGTCAACTCCGCGCTGCGCCAGATCAACCTGAACGCTGCCGGCGGGCAGGCGGAGATCGCCGGCTCGCGCCAGTCCGTGCGCGTGCTCGGCAATGCGCAAGATGCCTTCGACCTCGGCAACACCGAGATTTCGCTGGGCGCCGGGCGAACGATCCATCTCTCCGACATCGCTTCGGTATCGGACGGCTACAGTGAGCAGAAGCGCATCTCCAAGGTGAAGGGGGCGCAGGTCGTCACCTTCTCGATGATGCGCGCCAAGGGGGCCTCGGACGTCTCGGTCTATGACGAATCGATGAAGGTAATCGCCCAGATCGAGAAGGAAAATCCGGGCGTTCACTTCACGCAGCTCTTCACCAGCGTCGATTATACCAAGGACCAGTATCACAGCTCGATCTGGGCGATGATCGAAGGCGCGGTGCTGGCCGTCATCGTGGTGTTCATCTTCCTGCGCGACTGGCGCGCCACGCTCATCAGCGCCTTCGCCATTCCGCTCTCGGCCATTCCCACTTTCTGGTTCCTCGATTTGATCGGCTTCAACCTCAATCAGCTTTCGCTGCTGGCGCTGAGCCTGGTGGCGGGCGTGCTGGTGGACGACGCCATCGTGGAGATCGAGAACATCGTGCGCCACATGCGCATGGGTAAGACGGCCTATCAGGCCTCTATCGACGCGGCGGACGAGATCGGTCTGGCGGTGGTCGCTACGACCATGTCCATCGTCGCGGTGTTCCTGCCGGTGGGCCTGATGCCCGGCATTCCGGGGCAGTTCTTCAAGAATTTCGGCATCACCGTAGTGATCGCGGTGCTGATGAGCCTCGCGGTCGCGCGCATGATAACGCCCATGATCGCGGCCTATTTCCTCCAGCATCATGGCGAGGAAAGCCACGGCGAGGGGCCGCTGATGGATCGCTACATGGCGCTACTGCGCTGGTCGATCGACGACAGCGCCTTCCGCGCCATGCGCGCGCGGCTGGGGCCGGTGCACGGCCGCGGCGTCTATCATGTCGCGGCACTGCTGGTCGGCGGGCTGATCGTTGGTGGCCTGGCCGCGCTTGGTGTGCTGGGCGAGGGCCTGCGCACCCTTTCGGTGAACAGCGTCGTCACTCTCCTGCTGCTGGGTTATCCGATCGGCCTCGCGGTCAACCTGCTCGCGGGCCTTGCCTATGGTGCGATGGCGGGTTTCGAAACGAGCCATTTCACCCGGCGCGCGCGCTATCTAGGCGCCCGCTTCCTCGATCATCGCATCTGGATGATGGGCTTCGCCTCGGTGGCGCTGGGGCTCACCATCACGCTGCTCATGACGATGCCGCAGCAGTTCCAGCCAAGCCAGGACCGCGATTTCAGCCAGGTGCGCATCGCCATGGTGCCGGGCACGACGCTCCAGCAGACCGAGAAGGTGGCGGATGACGTCGCCGCGATCATCAACAGCCAGCCGGAAGTCAATTCGGCCGTGGAAATCGTACAGGAGGGGTCCGCGCGCCTCTTCATCACGCTGCGGGCGGACCGGCCGCGCACGTCCATCGAATTTGAGCGCGCGCTGGCGCCGCGACTTTCGGCCGTGCCGGACGCGCGCGTCAGCTTCTCCTCGCAGGATGGCGGCGGCGGCACCGGGCGCGACATCTCCGTCATGCTCACTGGCAGCGATCCTGAGCTGCTGGAGAGCACCGCCAACACGCTGCTCGAGCAGATGAAGGACGTACCCGAGGCCGTGGCGCCCCGCATCGAGGCTGACCTCCAGCGGCCCGAGCTGGTCATCAAGCCGCGCCTCGATCTCGCCGCGCAGCTTGGCGTCACCACGTCGGCGCTCAGCCAGACGATCCGCATCGCCACCATCGGCGACATCGACCAGAACAGCGCGAAATTCTCGCTTTCGGACCGGCAGATCCCGATCCGGGTGATGCTGCCCGAGATCTCGCGCCGTGACATCTCGACCATCGAAAACCTGCCCGTGCCGACCACGACCGGCGGCTCGGTGCCGCTGGCGCGCGTGGCTGAAATCAGCTTCGGCGCGGGCCCCACGCAGATCCAGCGCTATAATCAGCAGCGCCGCATCTTCGTCTCGGCAGACCTGGCCAAGGACGTGGTCAAGGGACCGGTCATGAACAAGATCAATGCCCTTCCGATCATGAAAAACCTGCCTGCGGGCGTTTCGAACGAGGCGGTGGGCAACGACAAGTGGCAGCGCGAGCTGATCCAGAACTTCATCATCGCCGTCTTCTCCGGCATCGCCTTGGTATTCGCGGTGTTGGTGCTCCTCTACAAGCGCTTCATCTCGCCGCTGGTGAACATGTCGTCGCTCACGCTGGCGCCGCTGGGCGGCCTGATCGCGCTGCTCATCATGGGCCAGCCGATCAGCATCTCGGTCTATATCGGCCTGCTCATGCTGCTCGGTATCGTCGCCAAGAACTCGATCCTGCTCGTCGACTTCGCGCTCGAGGAGATGTCGCGGGGTGTGCCCAAGTTCAATGCGATCATGGAGGCGGGCCACAAGCGCGCCCAGCCCATCGTAATGACGACAGTGGCCATGGTGGCGGGCATGGTGCCCACCGCGCTCTCGCTCTCGGGCGATGGGGCCTGGCGCTCGCCGATGGGCGTCACCGTGATCGGCGGCCTCATTCTCTCGACGCTGCTTACGCTCGCCATCATCCCCGCCGGCTTCAGCCTGGCCGATGGACTGGAGAAGCGGCTGGGTCCGTGGCTGCGGCGGCGCCTGCTCACTTATGATGGCGTGGCCGAGCACGGCCACGGTCCCGTCGCCCAACCGGCGGAATAACGGGAACGGCTTTGATTGCCAGCTCTTCTATCCGGCGTCATGATGATGCGGGATGAGCAGACGATACGCGCCATGAAAGACCTGCCGGCCCATGGCGGCGGGCGCCGGATGCGCCGAGTGGCAACAGGGCTGCTGGTGCTCATGGCCGCCGTTTATCTGACAGCGCGCTATTTTACGCCGGTTCATCCCGCCATCGGCTTCGTGCGGGCTTTTGCCGAGGCGGCGATGGTTGGTGGTCTGGCGGACTGGTTCGCCGTAACGGCGCTGTTCCGCCATCCGCTCGGATTGCCGATCCCGCACACGGCCATCATCCCCCGCAACAAGGACCGGATCGGCGATACGCTCGCCCAGTTCCTGCGCGACAATTTCCTCACGCCGCAGGTCGTCTCCCGCCGCATGGGCCGGCTCGACGTGGCGGGCGCGGCGGGGCGTCTGCTGGCCACGCCATCGGCTGGCGATGCGCGGCTGCGGCGCGGCGCCTCACGCCTGCTCGCCGATGTGATGGAGGCGCTGGATGACGAGCGCTTAGGCGGCGTCGCCAAGGCGGCCATCGCGCAGCGCATGGCGCAGGTGCAGTTCGCGCCGATGCTCGGCCAGATTCTTGCCGCCGCGATGAAGGAAGGTCGTCATCAGGCCGTGCTCGATGCTTTCATCCGTTGGGCGGCGCGCGCGCTGGACGAGAACCGCGCGCTCATCCACCAGATGGTGCACGAGCGCGCGGGCACCATCCTGCGCTGGACCGGCCTGGACGAGACGCTCGCCAAAGCCATTGTCGACGGGCTGGAGCGCATGCTGAGCGAAGCGGCACAGGACCCCGGCCATCGCCTGCGCCTGAAAGTGGAGGAGGGGCTGTGTGTTCTCGCCCACGATCTCCAGCACGACGCCGCCATGCACGCGCGCGTCGACCGCATCCGCGACGAACTGATGGCCAATCCCGCCATGCAGCGCTGGCTCGACAGCCTGTGGCGGCAAGTACGCGAGAGCCTGCTGCGCGCGGCGCGCGATCCGCAGGCAGCGCTGGCCGGGCGGCTGGGCGAGGCGGTGCGTCAGATCGGCGTGACGCTGCGCGACGACCCCAATTTGCGTGGCCTCGTCAACCGCTTCGTGCGCCGTGTGGCGGCCGGCACTGCGGCCCGCTATGGCGACGGCATCGTCAAGCTCGTGTCCGAGACCGTGCGTGGCTGGGATGCGCGCACCGTCACCGATCGCCTCGAAAATGCGGTCGGACGCGATCTTCAGTATATTCGGATCAACGGCACGCTGGTGGGCGGGCTGGTGGGGGTAACGCTGCACGCGGTGGACGTGTTGCTGTAGGGGCAGGGCAGGCCATGCGCTTCAGCGGAGGTGGTTCCCCTCCTCCATTTCCTCCATCGTCGAGCGGAGGAGGGCATTTCGACAGATGCTACCCAGGTTGGAGGGCCTACACAGCGACGATCTCGCTCAAGATGCCGTCGAGCAGGAGCATCCCCGCAGGCGTGACGTGTAGCCGCTCGCCCGCGCATGACAGCAAGCCGTGGCCGGCAAGGCGCGCAACCGCCGTCATGTCGACCAGCGCGTCGCGCTCGATGCCGGTGCGCGCCGCGATGTCCGACAGGTCTACACCCTCGGCAAGCCGCAGGCCCATCATCAGCGCTTCGCCGGCGCGTTCTTCCGGCCCAAGCGGGCGCTCCTCGCGCAGGCCGTGGCTATTGCGCGTAACCGCGTCCAGCCAGTTCTCCGG
>DASRXY010000219.1:0-13915 GCA_035654035.1 Sphingobium sp.
CTCGGCCGGCTGCGTTGTGCCGTCCGGCGGCTCCGCCGCTCCCAGCGGGCCGGCGTCCGGCACGGACAGGCTGTCCGTCTCGGCCGGGAGCCGCGCCAGCAGGTCCTCTTCCGGCGCATAGCCAGCGATGAGGCGCGGCAGCGGGCGGGCAGGATCAAAGCGTGCCGGGGCCGAACGGACAGATCCGGGCCGGCTCTCCACAAAGATTTCGGCGGGAGCGGAAACCAGCAGCGCAACGACGAAGGCGAGTTCGGACAATATCCCTCCTTGGCGAGGGTTCCGCACCCGGCCCGCCGCCCCACAGGCGGCCGGACATTACGCAACGTCCCTCCTTTCGGGCCTTGTTAGAGTGGGATGGGCGCAGATGCCAGCCATCTTGTGCGGTTCGGACGTTCCCGATCGGGAGGGACCGGCAGACAGCTCTAAATTCCCGCCTGCGTCGCCGCTGCGCGCCGCGCGCATGCTGGCGTCCCGCGCGACCGCGCGCTATCCCCGCGCCATGGCTTCCCGGAATCACCTCTATCTCGTCGATGGCTCGAGCTACATCTTTCGCGCCTATCACCAGCTCCCGCCGCTCACCAACCGGCACGGCACGCCCGCCGGCGCCGTCTATGGCTACACCACCATGCTGTGGAAGCTGGCCGACGCGCTGGACAAGGAGGAGGGGCCCACGCATCTCGCCGTGGTGCTGGACAAAGGCTCGCACACCTTCCGCAACGATCTCTACGATCAATACAAGGCACACCGCCCACCACCGCCCGAGGACCTGATCCCGCAATTTCCGCTGATCCGCGAGGCGACGCGCGCCTTCTCGCTGCCCTGCATCGAGGAGGCGGGCTACGAGGCGGACGACATCATCGCCACCTACACCTGCCAGGCGGTCGCGCAGGGCTGGGACGTGACCATCGTCTCCTCCGACAAGGATCTCGCCCAGCTCATCCAACCCGGCGTCGATATGCTCGACACGATGAAGAACGAGCGGCGCAGCGACAATTATGTGCAGGAGAAGTTCGGCGTCGCGCCCGCGCAGCTCCGCGATGTGCTGGCGCTGATGGGCGACAGCGTGGACAATGTGCCGGGCGTGCCGGGCGTCGGCGCCAAGACGGCCGCCAAGCTGATCCTCGAATATGGCGATCTCGATGCCGTGCTCGCCGCCGCGCCGGCGATGAAGCCCTCCAAGCTCAAGGAGCGGCTGATCGAGCATGCCGGGCTGGCCCGCCTCTCGCGCGAGCTGGTGACGCTGCATTGCGAAGTGCCGCTGCCGCACACGCTGGAGGCCCTGAAGCTGGACGGCATTCCGCCCGAGCCGTTGCGCGCCTTCCTGGAGGACCAGGGCTTCCAGTCGCTGCTCTCGCGCCTTGCCGCCCATGCGCCGGGGCGCGACAAGCCGGACCCGGTCGCCGCCGCGGTGGCGACAGCCGAGCCGGGCCTGCCGGATTTCATGGCGTTGCCGCCGATCGACTGC
This sequence comes from Sphingobium sp., assembly GCA_035654035.1. Classification (GTDB taxonomy): domain Bacteria; phylum Pseudomonadota; class Alphaproteobacteria; order Sphingomonadales; family Sphingomonadaceae; genus Sphingobium. The sequence goes on from DASRXY010000219.1 coordinate 1,466, forward strand.
GATGCCTATGAGACGGTGACGACGCTGGAGCGGCTCGATCACTGGATCGCGCAGAGCCATGCGAGCGGCGTCATCGCTATCGATACGGAAACCGATTCGCTCGATTCCATCACCGCCAATCTGGTGGGCATCTGCTTGGCCACCGCGCCGGGGGAGGCATGCTACATCCCGCTCGGCCACCGCAGCGGCGACGATATGTTCGGCGAGGTGCCGCCACAATTGCCGCTCGCCGAGGTGCGGGCGCGCCTGCAACCGCTGCTGCTTGACCCCGGCGTGCTCAAGATCGGCCACAACATCAAATATGATCTCAACGTGCTGGCCCGCCACGGCCTCCAGGTCGCGCCCATCGACGATACGATGGTGATGAGCTTCGATCTCGATGCGGGCCAGTCGCTTGCCGGCCACGGCATGGACGAGGTGGCCCATGCCGTGCTGGAGCATAGCTGCATCGCCTACAAGGATGTGGCGGGTAGCGGCCGCAGCCAGATCAGCTTCGCGCAGGTGCCGCTCGATCAGGCCACGCGTTATGGCGGCGAGGATGCGGATGTGACCTGGCGCTTGTGGACGCGCTTCAAGCCGCGCCTTTCCCATGAAGGCGCGACGCGCATCTACGAACTGGTCGACCGGCCGCTCATCCCGGTGGTGGCGGCCATGGAGCGCGCGGGCGTCAAGGTGGACCGCGAGCATCTGGCGCGCCTCTCTGGCCGCTTCGCGCAGGAGATCGCGCGGCTGGAGGAAGAGATCCATGCCGAGGCGGGCCAGCCTTTCACGGTCGGCTCCACGCAGCAGCTCGGCGCCATCCTGTTCGAGAAAATGGGCTACAAGGGCGGCAAGAAAGGCAAGTCCGGGGCGTATTCGACGGATGTGACCGTGCTGGAGCGGCTGAAGGCGGACGGCGCGAAGATCGCCGGGCTGGTGCTCGACTGGCGCCAGCTCGCCAAGCTGAAATCCACCTATACCGATGCGCTGCAGGCTCAGATCAATCGCGAGACGGGCCGCGTCCATACCAGCTACAGCCTCACCGGCGCGCAGACCGGCCGTCTCTCCTCGACCGATCCCAATCTCCAGAACATCCCCATCCGCACGGAGACGGGCAAGCAGATCCGCGACGCGTTCATCGCCGAGCCGGGCAGTGTCGTTCTCGCGGCCGACTACAGCCAGATCGAGCTGCGTCTCGCCGCCCACATGGCGGACGTGCCGCAACTGCGCGAGGCGTTCCTGCGCGGCGAGGATATTCACGCCGCCACCGCGCAGGAGCTGTTCGGCGAAGTAAATCGCGACACGCGCGGGCGCGCCAAGACGATCAACTTCGCCATTCTTTACGGCATCTCGCGCTGGGGCCTCGCCGCCCGGCTGGAAATCGATCCCGATGAGGCGCAGGCCATGATCGCCCGCTATTTCGAGCGCTTCCCCGGCATCTCGGCCTATATCAACGAAACACTGGAGCGCGTGCGGCACGATGGCTTCACGCGCACGCTGTTCGGCCGCAAGACCTGGTTCCCGCAGATCAAGTCGCCCGTCCAGCATGTCCGCCAGGGCGCCGAGCGTGCCGCCATCAACGCGCCCATTCAGGGCACCTGCGCCGACATCATCAAGCGCGCCATGGCCCGCATGGGCCCCGCGCTGGCGCAGGCCGGCCTGCCGGACGTGCGCATGCTGCTGCAGGTGCATGATGAACTGGTCTTCGAGCTGCCCGAAGGCGACGTGGACCGTGCCACGCCGGTCATCCGCGAGGTCATGGCCAATGCCGCGCTGCCCATGGTGGACATCTCCGTGCCGCTCGGCGTCGAAATCGGCATCGGTGCCAGCTGGGGCGCGGCGCACTGAGGCGGGCGGGCGGCTAAGATGATTCCGCGCATCGGAACCAAGCCGTCACCCCCAGCGAAGGCTGGGACCTCGCACGACGATACCGAATGGACCCCGGCCTGCGCCGGGGAGACGGTCCCATCCGAACCCCGCCGTTCGTGTCGAGCGTAGTCGAGACATGCTAACTCAGCGCTGGCGTGTCTCGACTACGCTCGACATGAACGGAGATGGAGGCGCGAGCCAGAATGGAAGGCGCCAAACGGGGCGGAAGGCTCTATTCGTCCCTCGTGCGCCCCGCCCCTACGCCCCCCGGATTTCGCTCAGCCGGCGCTCCCAGGCCAGCGCGTGCGCCACGATGGTGTCGAGGTCGGCATAGGTCGGTTTCCAGGGTAGGGTAGCGAGTACGCGCTTGTTGTCCGAGATGAGCGAGGGCGCGTCGCCGGCCCGGCGGCCTTCGATGCGGCGCTCGATCTTCATGTTGGTGACGCGGTCGACGGCATCGAGCACTTCGAGGACCGAGAAGCCCCTGCCATAGCCGACGTTCATGACGTGATTGCGCGCTGGCTCGGCGATCAGCGCTTCCAGCGCCAGCACATGGGCGGCGGCGAGGTCGCTCACATGGATATAGTCGCGCAGGCCCGTGCCGTCGGGAGTCGGGTAGTCGGTGCCGAACACGCCGACATGGCTGCGCTTGCCCAACGCGGCTTCCACTGCGACCTTGATGAGATGCGTCGCGCCTGCGGTGGACTGGCCCGAGCGGCAGCGCGGATCGGCGCCGGCCACGTTGAAATAGCGCAGCACCGCATGGTTCATGGGGTGGGCGGCCGAGACGTCGGCGAGCATCTGCTCGGTCATCAGCTTGCTGTGCCCATAGGGGCTGATCGGCGCCTTGGGCATGTCCTCGAAGAGCGGGCTCACCTCGGGCATGCCGTAGACGGTGGCGGTGGAGGAGAAGATGAAATGCTTCACCCCGGTGTTCACCGCCGCTTCCATGAGCGTGCGGCTGTTCACCACATTGTTGCGATAATAAGCGAGCGGCTTCTCGACCGAGTCCGGCACCACGATCGAGCCGGCGAAATGCATGATGCCTGCAACGCCATGCTCGGCGACGACGCGTTCGACCAGCGCCTGGTCGCCCACGTCGCCTTCCACGAAAATTGCGCCCTCGGCCACGGCCCAGCGGAAGCCGGTGGTGAGATTGTCCAGCACCACCACGGGCCAGCCCGCGTCGCGCAGCGCGAGGACGGCGTGGCTGCCGATATAGCCGGCGCCGCCGGTCACCAGGATCACGGGCTTCTGGGTCATGGCGTCGTGGATCCTCCTCGTGCGTGGCAAGCGACCTCATATCGGCCGGCGTGGCCGGTTTCAATCAGGCTGCGGAGGAGCGGAGCTGGGCGAGGAAGGTGTCGCTATTTTCCCGCAACTTCTGCGAGCGGGCGCGCAGCGCCTCGATGGCGTGCTGGATCTCGCGCGTGTGCTGGTCGGTGGTGCCGATGTCCGTCACCACCTGCTCGGCGACGCCGCGCAGGCGGCCGGCGATTTCCGCCGTGGATTCTGCGGCCTGGCCAATGGTGCGGGTGGCCTGGCGCTGGTTGTCGACGGCGTTCACGATGTGCCCGGCGCGGTCCACGGCTTCGTCCACGGCATGGGCAATGGCGGTCATGGATCCCTGCATCTCGCGCATGCGGCTGCGCGTTGCTGCGACGATCTCGCCGACGCGGCCGATAGCGCCCTGGGTCTGGGCGGCGAGCTGCTTCACTTCGCTCGCCACCACGGCGAAGCCGCGCCCTGCCTCGCCGGCGCGGGCAGCCTCGATGGTGGCGTTGAGCGCCAGCAAATTGGTTTGTGCCGCCAGCGATTGCACCAGTTCCACGATCTCGCCGATCCGGTCCGTCTCCCGCGAGAGTGCATCGAGGCTGGCTTGGGCAGTCGCGCCGGCGCGGTCGGATGCGGCGGCGGCGGCGCGCTGCTGCTCCACCTGGCCGCCGATATCGTCCGTGGCGACGGAGAGCTGGTCGGTCGAATCGGCCACGGCCTGGGTCGCATCGGTGCTGTCGGCGGCGAGGGACAGCATGGTGTCCGCGCTGGAACGGACGGCGGCGCCGGCATGGTCGATGCGCTCGATGGCGCTCACCAGGCTCTGGACCACATCCTCCAGTTCCAGCGCATGCGCCACCACGGAGCGCTCGTAGCGGTCGGCGATCTCCATCGTGCCTTGGCGCCGCTGCTGCTCCATGGCGGCGCGATGTTCGCGGGCGGCCTGCTGAGCGGCTTCCTCGCGCAGGCGCGCCTCGGTCTGCTCGGCGATTTCGCGCCGACGGACCTCGGCGTCATGCGCCTGGCGCTCCTCTTGATGCCGTCGCAGCGTCCATTCCGCCGCCAGATGGGAGCGGAACTGCCGGTAGCTGCGCATGTTGCACTGATAGATCATGATGGTGAATACAGGCAGCAGCAGCTTGGCGGCCAGCGGCATGTCGAGCGGCTCCAACAGCACCGTGATCGAGAGGACGCTGCCGAGGGTGAAGCAATAAATGCGGCTCGCCAGCGGCAGCAGCGCGAAAGTGGTGGTGCCGATGGCGATGAGCGCGATGTAGAGCGTGAGCCAGCCGATGCGCTGTTCGAGCGGCGCGAACAGCACCATCTGCGCGAACAGTAGCGCCCAACCCAGCGAGGAGACCGTGGCGAACAGCGTGAAGGCGCGCAGTTCCTCCGCGCGGCCGGCATAGGAGAGGCGCGTCCAGCGCATTCGCGGCAAGGTGAAGATGCTGGAGATGTTGATCAACGCCATGGTGATGGCCGTTGCCAGCGCGCCATGGGTCTCTGGCCAATGCAGCATGGACCAGACGCAGATGCCGATGAGGAGCAGGCCCGGCAGGCGCGTGCGCTGCACGGCGCGTTCCACTTCGCCGATCTGCTGCTCGGCGATGTGCGCCTCCAGCGCATTGCGGCCGTCGTGGAACGCCATCCAGTCGCGGACCCGTGCTTTCAGCCGGTCAACTTTCTGTCCCACGATTTGCAAGGCGCGATCCTTCTTGCCGCTGCTCTCCCAACGAAGCGCGTTCTCCATGCCGCAAGCTGGTTAGCAAGCCTTTAATGAAGTGCGGGAATTCACGGAATCAGGCAGGGGGGCGCCTTAATAGAAGAGGCGCAGGATAGGCGCGGCGATCCGCAGCCCCATGAGCATGGCCAGCGCGATCAGCCAATGGCGCAGGCGCGGCGCGGGGTCGCCCGCCACTGGGCGCAGCATCAGCCCTTGCGCGCCTTGGCGGCGGCCGCGGCCTTGCGCGTCTCCTGCGAGGCGCCGCGCGGCAGGATGAGCACCTCGTCCGCCGTGGCGATGACGAGCAGGTCTTCGACGCCCACCAGCGTCACCGCCGGCCCGTCGCTCAGGATCAGGCTGCCGCGTGTATCGATGGCGTGAGCGGGGCCGCGCAGAGCGTTGCCGGCCTCGTCATGGGGCCCAAGCGCATAGAGCGCGTCCCAGCTTCCCACATCCGACCAGCCCATGCTGACTGGCACGCAGGCGACGCGCGCGGCGCGTTCCATCACGGCATAGTCGATGGAGTCGGAGGGGCACGCGGCAAAGGCGCTCACGGCCGGCGTGATGGTGTCGCCGACGCGTGCGGCCCCGTCCATGGCGGCGCGGGCGGCCGCCAGCATGGCCGGCTGGTGTTCGGCAAGCGCATCGAGATAGGCACGGGCGCTCAGCAGGAAGATGCCGGCATTCCAGGCATGGCCGCCGGCCTCCAGCATGGCCTGCGCGCGGGCCACGTCGGGCTTTTCGACGAAGCGGGCCACCAGATGCGCCCCCTCCGCCAGCGCCTCGCCCAGCGCGATATAGCCATAGCCGGTCTCCGGCGCGTCCGGCTCGATGCCGAAGGTGACGAGCCAGCCCTGCGCGGCGAGCGGCCGCGCCCGGGCAATGGCAGCATGGAAGGCGGCGAGATCGGCGATCACATGGTCGCTCGGCATCACCAGCATCAGCCCCTCGGGATCGTCCATCGCCAGCGCGGCGAGGGCGATGGCCGGCGCCGTGTTGCGCGCGCAGGGCTCCAGGATCAGCGTCATCGCGCCGTCATGCTGGCTCGCGACCAGCGCGCCATGCGCGGCGTTGGCGATGATGAGAGGCGCGCGCACGTCCGCCAGCCCAGCGCAGCGGCCGAGCGTGAGTTGCAGCATGGTCTGCGCGGCGGTGAGGGCAATGAACTGCTTGGGACGCTCGTCCCGGCTCAGGGGCCACAGCCGCGTGCCCGATCCGCCCGAGAGGATCACCGGGGTTATCGAATCGTGCGCTGTCATGCTGTCTCCATTCTTCCCGAGCCCTGAGCCGCGCTCTTGGCGTACGCGGCCCGCCAGCGCAAGAATGCGGCAGGCCGCGCGGAGTTGCGCCGCGCCTGGCGTCAGCCGAACGCGTCGCTGATCGAGCAGGCGGCCGGGCCGAGGATGACGACGAACAAGGTCGGCAGGATGAACAGGATAAGCGGCACGGTCATGATGGCCGGCAGGCGCGCTGCTTTCTCTTCCGCGCGCATCATGCGCTCGTGGCGGAACTCGGCGGAGAGCACGCGCAGTGCCGAGGCGAGCGGCGTGCCGTATTTCTCGGTCTGGATCATGGTCGTGACCACGCCCTTCAGAGCATCCAGCTTCACGCGCTCGGCCAGATTCTCGAAGGCCATGCGCCGCTCGGTGAGGAAACCCAACTCGATGGAGGTGAGCTGGAATTCCTCGCCCAGCTCGGGATAGGCGCTGCCCAGTTCGCGCGCGACGCGGGCGAAGGCGGCGTCCACGGTGAGACCGGCCTCGGCGCAGATCACCAGCAGGTCGAGCGCATCGGGCACGCCCTTGCGGATGGCGGCAGAGCGCTTGGTGACCAGATTGTCGACATAGATGTCCGGCGCCTTGTAGCTGAGCAGTAGGGCGGCCGCGAACGCGCCGAATTTCTTGAGCTCGCTCCAGGCCGGGAACATGTCCATGCCGTAGATGAGCAGTGCCGCCGCGCCGCCGATCAGGATGGGCAGCACCAGCCGGCCGAAGATGATGGCGATGGCCCAGTCCTTGGAACGGATGCCGGCCTGTGCGAGCTTGATCTGTGCCTGCTTGAGCTGGTCGTCCTGCAGCACCTTGAGCGACTTGAGCAGCGTGCGCATGCGGTCGGTCGTGTCGTTCTGGTGGACGATCTTGGTGCGCCGCTTGGCGGTGGAGGCCGTGATGCCGGCCTTGAGCTGCTCGCGCCGTTCGTTGAGCGCCTTGACGCGTCGCGCCATCGGGTCGCGCACCGTGGAGGCGGCATAGAGCGCGATCAGCACGGCCAGCGTCGCGAGGCCCGCGAGCAGTGTGCCGACGTCGGCGGCGGTGAGGCCCAGGAGGGTGGTGCCGGCGGGAGTCATGCGGTCCGTCTCCCTAGATCTCGAAGCTGATCATCTGGGACATGATGAAGACGCCAATGCCCATCCAGCCCATGCCCCCCAGGCCGATGAGCTGCATCAGCCCCAGGCCGAAGAGCCCGTTGGGGTCCGGCGTGAAGAAGGGCACCATATACTCGTAGTTGATCCAGCAGATGAGGCCGAACACAATGAACGGCAGCGCACCGATGATATAGGCCGATGCCTTGGATTCGGACGACATGGCGCGGATCTTGAGCTTCATCTGTGCGCGCTGACGCAGCACGCTGCCCAGATTGGCGAGCGTCTCGGCCAGGTTGCCGCCGGTCTCGCGCTGGATGGCAAGAGTGATGCAGAAGAACTGGAATTCGGCGGTGCCCAGCCGCTTGGCGGTATCCTGCAACGCCTGCTCCATGGATTTGCCGATCTTGATGCGCTCGGTGATGAGCTTGAATTCCTCGCCCACCGGGCCAGGAATCTCGCGGCCGACCACCATCATCGTCTCGCTCACCGGCAGGCCGGAGCGCAGGCCGCGCACCAGCAGGTCGAGCGCGTCGGGGAAACTGGCGTTGAACTGGTTGACGCGCCGCGCGATCATCTTGCTCACCACCACATGCGGCAGGCCGAAACCAGCGGCGATGCCCACAAGCAGCGCCGGCAGAAACGAGAAGCCGCGCAGCGTCATCACCGCGAAGATCAGCAGCATCAACCCGGCGCAGGCCGTCATATACTGGCTCAGCGTCCATTTGCGGCCGGTCATGGCGAGGCGGCGCGCCAGCGTCTCCGGGTTGGGAATGAGCGAAACCAGGATCTGGCTGCTCTCGACCCGGCGCGAGGCAATAACCTTGCGCATGCGCGCCTCGATCTGACTGTCCTGCCCGGTGGCGTGGCGGCCGCGCACGGCGGCGAGCCGGCGCTTGCGCGCGCTTTCGGCCGAGGGCCCGGAAAAGGCGAAGCCCAGCAGCGCGACGCAGGATGCCGCCAGCAGAAGCAGCAGGAGCAGCTGTGGGTCGATCATTCTCTCATGCCCTCATTCTCTCATGCCCGCGGTGGCGGCGCAGCGCGGAAGCGGAGCGACCGCCATGGCGACCGCTGCTCGTGCTCAGCCTTCCGCGGCCAGCGCCGGCGCCTTGCCCTTCTTCTTGCCGGCCTTGGCGGCGATGCCCTTGATGTTGAGCAGCTTGCCGATCAGCGAGCCCTCGCTCTTGCCCGCCTCGCCGGCCTCCTCGATACCGCTCGCGCGCAGCGTCACCAGCGCGGCGAGCTGTGCGAGCGCCTGGCCGAGCTTGGTGGCCTTGCCTGATTCGGCGACCGGCTTGCCGAGCTTGGCGGCTTGGCTGGTCGCGCGCGCGTCGAACGGCAGCACGATGTCCACCGCGCGCTCGATCGAATGCTCGAAGTCCTTGCGTGCGATCTCGACGACGCCCGGCTGCGCCTTGTTGGCGACAATCACCACCTGGCTCTGCGGGGCATTGCTCTTGAGCCAGGAGAGAATGCGGATCGTGTCGCGCGCGGCGGCGAGCGTGAACTCCGTCACCAGCACCACGGCGCTCGATTCGAGCACCAGATGCGGGTGCTGCACCAGGATGTTGCGCGGCAGGTCCACAAACGTGGCCTCGAAGGCGGCGCGCAGCTCTTCCTCAAGCTGATAATAGGCCGATCCGTCGGTCAGCAGCGGCTGGTTGATCGGCGCCTCGGCAGAGAGGATGGCGAGGTTTTCGTTCGCGCGGACCATCGCGCGCTCGATGAACAGCCCGTCGATACGGCTGGGATTTTCCACGGCGTCGGTGAGGCCCCGGCCCGGCTCCAGATCGAGGCTGAGCGCACCGGTGCCGAAATGTACGTCGAGGTCCAGCACGGCGGTCGAGCGCTTGTCGCGCGCAGAGAGATGCGCCAGCGAGCTGACCACAGTGGAGGCGCCAACGCCGCCGCGCGTGCCGATGACGCTCACCATCACATGCGGCCGGTCGTCGCCATGCGTCTCCTTGGGCGCGTGGAACACGGCCTGCGCCGCCGCCAGCGAATCGCGGACGGCATCGATGTTGAGGGGCTTCAGCAGATAGTCCTGAATGCCGCTCGCCAGCAGGTCGCGGTAGAGGCGCACGTCGTTCACCTGACCGGCGGCGATCACCACCGTGCCGGGCTCGCACACTTCGGCCAGGCTGTTGATGTCGCCAAGCGGATCGCCCGATTCGGAGAGGTCGACGAACAGCACATTGGGGCTGGGCGCCATGGAGAGGGTCTGCACCGCGTTGCGCAGGCCGCCCTTGTTCACGCGCTCGATGGGCCAGCCCATTTCCTGCGCCGCCACGCGCAGCAGGTCCAGGCTATGATCGTCGCAGACGAAGGCCTGGAAGGGATCGCGGCCGGTGCCGGCTTTCCAAGGTGCATTCATCTCAATTGCCTCCCGTGGACGCGCCTTGCAGCCCGCCGCTGCCGGTGGGCGCCTTCTCCTGATATGCCTTGATGGCGCGGCTGCTGGTGGCCGCGCGCAGATCCGTCTCGGTGCTGCGGCCCTGGACGAGATCCTGCGGGTCCGCGATCATTGCGGCAAGATTGCGCGCCATGGCGCAACCGTAATTATCGCCCTGCCCGCCGACCAGATCGCTCTGGGATGTGTCTTGCCAGCTCGGGCAGCCGGGTACGGAGGCGGTGGAGCGGCTCACCACCACGCGCAGCGATCCGGCCGGTGCGGCGCCTGCGGTCAGCGGTGCGTCGCCGGCGGTCAGCAGGCCGTAGCGGGCGACGATGTCGCGCACCGAATCGCGCACGCCGGCAAGGCCGGGCGTCCCGTTGCCCGCCAGCGTCACGCGGTCGCCGTAGCGCAGGCCCAGCGCGTCGAACCAGCTCTTGAGGCGGGCGGCCTCGGCGCTGTCGAGTGCGCCGTCGCGGCCGGGCGCGACATCGAACACGAAGTCGGTGCGCGCGACCTGCGGCTGATGCGCCGATTCCACGCCGCGTTCGGCCACCCGCTTGGGCGTGCGTGCGCCCAGCTCGGCCGGCAGGGCGGCGAGCGTGAGCGGCAGGGCGCAGGCGAGCAGGCCGGCGGCGTTGCGGAAGAGGGTCTTGGTGGACTGCATGGCTCTATCCTGTCCCGTCCTTAGAAGCTGAAGCCGGGCGCGGCGGCAGCCTTGCCGCCCTTGCTGCGCGTCGTGCCGAGCTGATCGGGTGTTACCGTCGCGGGCGGCGCCTGGGTCGGCTTGGGCCGTTCGGCGTCGCCGCGGCCGGCGTGCATCTGGTTGAGGACCAGCCGCTGGCCGTCATCGGCATTGCGATAGCCGTCGGTCGGCAGCGCGATCTGGTGCGCATCCACCGGACGGACCAGATAGGGCGTCACGATGATGACCAGTTCGGTCTCCTGGCGGCGCCACTGCTGCGACTTGAAGAGATTGCCCAGGATCGGCAGGTCGCCCAGGAACGGCGCCTTGGAGACGCTGTTGCCGCTCGCCGTGGAGAGCAAGCCGCCGATCATGAAGCTCTGGCCCGAGCCCAGCTCCACGGTGGTCTCCGCCCGCCGGGTCGAGACGCCAGGGATGGTGAACCCGCCCATCTTCACAGCAGCGCTGTCGTCGAGCTGTGAGACTTCCGGGCGCACGCGCATGGAGATGCGGCCGTCGGCCAGCACGGTCGGCGTGAAGGCCAGGCTGACGCCATATTGCTTATATTCGATGGAGACGGCGCCTGCGCTGCCGCCCTGCACGATGGGAATGGGGATCTCGCCGCCGGCCAGGAAGCTGGCCGTCTCGCCCGAGAGCGCGGTGAGATTGGGGTTGGCGAGGGTCGAGGCCAGGCCTTGCGTTTCCGCCAGGTCCAGCGTGGCCATCACGTCCATGCCCAGCAGGCGCCCGGCGGCGCCCAGTGTGGTCGCGCCTTCGCGATTGTTGAAGCTGTAAACCGTGTCATAGAGCGCCCGGCCGGTATTGGGGTCGACCAGCGCGCGGCCGGTATTGGGGTCGATCACATTGGGATAGGTGATCGTGCCCGGGTTGCCCTGGCCGAGGCCGAACAGGAAGCCGCTGCCATTGTTGCGCGAGGTCAGCAGGTTGAAGCCAAGCGACTTCACGAAGCTCTTGTTCACTTCGGCGATGCGCACCTGGAGATTGACCTGAAGCGGCGTCGCGGTCTTGAGGCGGCTCACCACCGTAGTGTCCTCGCCGGCGAAGGCCTGCACCAGCCGCTCGGCCTCGGCGGCGTCTTCTGGGGCCGAGACCGTGCCGGTGAGCAGCAGCATGCCGTTCATGGTGGCGACGCGGATGTCCGCTTCCGGCATGGCGAGCTGGAGCATCTGGTCCATGCTGGTGAGGTTGTTGCCCACGCGCACGGCATTGGCATAGAGCATCTGGCCGTTGCCGGTGGTGATGAACACATTGGTCTCGCCCGGCGCCTTGGCGATCAGATAGACCTGTCGCTGCGAGCGGACATGCACGTCCAGCACCTCGGGATTGGCGATCACCACGTCCGAGAGATTGGCGTTGAGGTTCACCACCCGGCTCTCGCCTACGGAGAGCAGCAGCGCGCCATTCTCCTGCTGGGCCTCGCCGGCGGCGATGGCCGAGGCAAAGGGGGCGGTGGCGCTGCCGGTGGCCAGCAGCAGGGCGCTCGCGAGCGCGAGGCCGCGCGGCGCGCGGCCGAAGTTGGGAAGAAGGGTCATCCTATTTGCTCCCAATGTCGATGGCCGTCACCTGGGTACCCCGGGCGACACGCACCACGGAGCGGTTGGCGAGACTGGCGGGTGCGTTGGGATCGATCGGCTTGGCCGGAACGCTGCTGCGCTGGTAGCGGGAAACGTCCGCACCCGTGGAGAAGGAGGCCCGGCGCTCACTGGGGCGCACGGCCATGGCCGCCATCATCCGCTTCTCGCCATTGGCATCGTCGGCGCTCGGCGCCTCGATGTCGCCGCTGGCCAGCGCTTCCTCCAACTCCTGGCCGGTGTCGGCAAGGCTGCGCAGGGAGAGCGAGATGGCGCCAATGGTCTGCGCGACGGAGATTTTCTCAGCCATGCTCGGCGTCACTTCCAGCGTGACATTGGAGAAGGAGCGGATTTCCGGCTGGCCGTCCGCGCCCACGGCGTCGGTGCGCTGGTCGGTGGCGAGCACGCGCAGGTTGCGCAGGATCGTCTCGGAAACCTTGAGCGGCGGGCCGTCGCCGCCGCCAGCCACGCTCTGCGTGAGCATCAGGTCGATGCGGTCGCCCGGGAAGATGAAGCCGGCGACCGAGCTCTGCATGTTCACCGGCACGGTGACGGCGCGCATGCCCGGGCCGA
>DASRXY010000220.1:0-13696 GCA_035654035.1 Sphingobium sp.
GCCACTTCGGTCGATCATGCTGTCGCGATCAATCCATTGCTCGCCGACCGGATCGAGGTACTGCACGGGCCGGCCGCCCTGCTCTACGGCTCGTCGGCAGTGGGCGGGGTGGTCAATGTGATCGACAACCGCATCCCGACGCGCGCGCCCTCGGGCGGTTTCGCGGCCGATCTCGATGCCACCTATGGCAGCGCGGCGGAAGAACGCAGCCTCGCCGGCCGTGCCGATGCAGCGCTCGGCGGCGGCTTCATTCTGCATATGGACGGCACTTACAGCAAGACCGCGGACCTGCGGATCGGCGGTGCTGTGCTCGCTCCGGCGCTGCGCGCGCAGGCCGCCGCCAGCACCCTTGAAGACATTCGCGCACTGGCCGATCTGCGCGATCGCCTGCCCAATTCTGCGGCGGAGAGCTGGAGCTATGGCGGCAGCCTCGCCTGGCTGGATGACACCGGCGGATCGATTGGTTTTTCACTCTCCAAGCTCCACACGCTCTACGGTGTACCGATACGCTACAGCTTCGCGCCCGATGAGGAGGCCGAAGCCGTGCGCATCCGCATGGACCAGACCCGCGCCGATCTGCGCGCGGTCATCCCCGCCGGCGGCACCTTTCTCGATGAAGTCAAGCTGCGCGCCGGCTGGGCCGGTTATCGTCATGATGAGCTGGAAGAAGATGGCGCCATCGGTAGCACGTTCCGCGCGCAGGGAATGGAAGCGCGCGTGGAAGCGGTCCAGGCCCGGCGCGGCGGCTGGGACGGCGCGTTCGGCGGCCAGATCGTGCTGCGCAAAGGCCGAATCGAGGGCGAGGAGAAGTTCCAGCCCGCGCATGAGACCGAGAGCGTCGGCCTGTTCGCGCTACAATCGCTGGAGCTGGGCGGCACGCGGCTGGAGGCGGGGCTGCGCTATGAACATGCCGTGCTCACCGCCGCCGCCGACGCCCAGCTCGGCACGCCGGACTGGCGGCGGCGGTTCGATACCTTCTCGGCCTCGGCAGGCATCAGCCAGGCGCTTGCGCCCGGTTGGCAGCTGGGCCTCAATCTCTCCCGTTCCGAACGCGCGCCGAGCGTGGACGAGCTGTTTTCGCGTGGCAATCATGCCGGTACGCAGGCCTTCGAACTCGGCAACCCTGATTTCGGCACCGAACGCGGCTGGGGCCTGGAAGCGCTGCTGCATGGCGGCGGGCGCGATTATCACTTCAGCGTCTCGGCCTATTACAATCGCTTCAGCGGCTTCATCTACGATCATCGGGCGTCGGACGCGGACTGCATGGCGGCGAACGGCGGCGAACCGCTGGAGCTGCCTTGCTATCGCTTTGGCCAGGCCGACGCCCGCTATCTGGGCGCCGAGATCGAGGGGGATGCGACGCTGGCGCGGCTGGGCGCCGTCACGCTCAAAGCCGATGCCATGGCCGACTATACCCGCGCGACGCTGGTCGACGGCGGGCCAGTACCGCGCATTCCGCCGCTGCGCCTGCGCGGCGGCCTGACGGCCGAGACAAACCGCGTAACGGCGCGGATCGAGGCCGAACACGCCTTCGCACAGACTCGCGTCAGCGCGGGGGAGACAGAAACCGCGGCCTTCACGCTGCTCAATGCGTCCCTAGGCTGGCAACCGCTCGCAGACACGCCCTCCCTGCGCCTGCTGCTCTCCGCGACCAATATCCTCGATGTCGATGCGCGGCGCCACGCCAGCCTGCTCAAGGACTATGCCCCGCTCGCCGGCCGCGACATCCGGGTGACGCTCAGCATGGCGCTCTGAGCCGGCCGGGGCGCTTCGATACCGGCATTCGCAGCAAGCCGATCCACCCGCAAACGCCAAGTGGCCGCGCCTGTCCCTCGTCAGGCGCGGCCACGGCCCGGACGTATCCGCCCTTTACTTGCTGATCGACGCCTGGAAGGTGTGCACAGCCGCGCTCTTCGGCGTCCCGGCCGGCAACTGGCTGGCATTTTCCACCAGGCCCCAGGAGCCGTTCTTCGACGTCTTGTAGACATCGCTGAAGAGCATCATGAGATCGCCATTTTCCCGCTGCCAGGTCTGCAGATAATGTTTGTACAGCTCTCCCATGCGCGGATCGTTGTTGATCGCGGTAAGCAGGGCGGCGTCGGATGAATTGACATGCTGCCCGGCCTCATAGGTGATGACGCGCTTGCCATAGCGGGCTGCCGTTGTTCTGGCGGCCGCGATACGCGCGCGGACCGTCGTATCGATGACAGTGCGCAGCGCCTCGAACACAGGCGTCAAGTTGCTCGGATCGCTGACCTTGCCATCGACATTATAAGCGAAATAAGGCGCTGTCGCGATCGCATCAACTTTGCTGGCCGTATCACGGAAGGCCATCAGACGATCCATATTGGCCGGCGCGGCCGACTGGTTGGCCAGAACACGCACCAGTCGATCCTCTTGCCCGGCAAAGGCCGTGCTCCAGATGTCCATCACCTCGGCATGCTTTTCCGCCAGACGGAAGAGCATGGCATAGCCTTCATTGGTCGAGAGACCCTCCTCAAGACCTTCCCGGGCCGCTTGCTTCGTCACGGGGAAGGACCAGTTCCAGACTTCGTTGGCAAGCTCGACATAGACCTTCCGGCCTGGCTTCAGCCTGTCGCGGACCAGTTCAGCGAACTTGCGAACATAGTCTTCATCGGCATTCCACGGAATGCAGAACCACGGGTCCGCATCCGCCGCATTCGCCAGATCGATCATCACCTCGATCGGAACGCTGTCGTTCTTCCGGACCATGTCCTTGCCCACCATCCGGCTGCGTGTGGCCCAAGTGACCGGCTTGTTCTCGTTCATGTCCTGCCAGACCATGAAGCGGAGGACCGAGAAGCGCTTTATATACGAGAGATAGTCCGGATCGAAGAACTGGTCGCGGGGGGCACTGGGCTCCCGGCAGTCGATATTGCGGATGGGATCGGCGAGATCGACATCCGTGATCTTGAGCTGTGGCTGGAAGGATGCGCCGGGCATATATGTAAAGCGCACCTCCGTCGCCCGGCGAATGACATTCTGCGCGGCCGCGGATTGGCTGATGCGAACGGTGGCCTTGCCGTCCCACCGGCAGACGATATCGACCGACTTGCCGTTAAACACGGCCAGAGGCGTCGAGACCAGCTGGTAGAGCATGTCCCCCGGCTGATATTTGATGATCCGGCCTTCGTTGTCGAAATAGCTACCCGCGCTATCTCCCGCGACCGACGAGACGCCCCAGGAGGCCACATGCATCAGATTGGTGAACGGACGGGCCGGGTTCCAGTATTTGGGATACATGAGATTGATGCCGAGCTTCGTCGGCGGAATGGCCTGCGCTTCGTCATCCGGCGGCGTCACGGTGGTCGTGGTGGATCCGATGCTGGTCGGCAGGCCGCCGGAGCTTCCGACAGTGACGATGCTGGCTGCCGCCAACGGACGCACCAGCCATTTCGCAACAAGCGAGTCCGGCATCTCAAGTCCCGAATAAAGCAATGTCGCTCCCGTTGCAGCGAGAGCGGCAGTGGACAGTAGCAGCACGGCCGTGCCACCAGCAAGACAGGTGGTCCGCTTCAACGCACGGCGGACCCGAAGGCGGTTTTTCTTCATCGCGAACAATTCGCTCCCATTGTGGCCGATTTCCGGCCTGACCCGATGGGAGCAGAGGGTAGGTTCATTTCTGGAAGCGGTGCTTAGCGGGGCTGGTCAAGGCGATATTAACCAGATTGATCTACGGCCCACGCGAAGCGTCGGATCGTGCTTCAGGCACCGCAAACCGCAACGATTCAGCCGGCTAGCGCGGCTTATCAAGGTAAAGACGCATCCCGCGACGTGGATCAGGACCGTGTCAAAACGGACCAAAACATCCTGCCGCCATCCTTCTCGGCCGCCCTGGCTAGCCTTGGCCGAGCGGCTCCGTGAGAGCACGCGCCTGGGGACGCTTGTGTGCGGGTTCTTCATCCATCGGCCGTTGCGGCGTTGGAGCCATGCGCCGTGCAGCCACGAGACCACTCAACGCCCCCGCGATCAGCCAGGTGATGGGACGCAGCGAGCTGTTGGGCAGGAGATCAAGCAGGTTGAAGACCAGCATCGCGACCAGCGCTGCCGTCAAGGGACTGACCACGTGTTTACGCTGGCGAAACACATGGGCAATCGGGTAGCAGAGCAAGCCGAACAGTGCGAGATAACCGACCCAGCCATAGATCCCCATGGCGAGGATCCACGTTCCGTCCGTTACGGAAACATCCTGCGCTTCGCCCGAACTGGATACGACGAAGACACGATTGCGGCCGTAGCCGCCCCAACCAAGAAGCGGCCGGTCATTGGCCTTGTCCAGCAGCATATCCTCGTTGCGGAACCGGAACGCCGCCGATTGCGCGCGCTGCTCCGACCAGGGTTCCACCCATTGCGTGAGACGCTCGGTGGGGATGAGATCAGCGGCGCGCAGCATCGGATAGGTCACGATCACGCAGGCGAGAATCATCGCGATGCTCAGGAACCGCCGCGGGCGCAGCACGAGCAAGGGGGGCGTCAGGAGGGCCAGAAGCAGGACCGCGCCCAAAGTTTTATTGAACAGCAGAACGATGAACAGCCAGAGCGCACACAGCCCTGCCGGAAAAACCCAGACCGGCAGCCTGGCGCGCCACATCCCAATCGCCGCGAGGAAGGCCAGCCCCAGGAATGCCGAGACAAGCAGGCCATGGTCCAGGAAGACCATCGCCCGAAAGCCATCCCCGCGCATCTGCTGAACGAAATACGCACCCGGATTAACGCCATAAAGCCGCGCGGCCAGAAACGGTGTCCGCGTCGCCTCGACCAGAACCGGCAAGCTATAAACCAGTCCCGCGAAGACAAAGGCAAACAGCAACTCGCGATAATTCTCTTCGGTGCGGAACAGACTGATGCCGACAATGAAGGGAAGCAGATCGATGGCCTTGTCAGCCGCATAGGACAGCGCCGTGTACCAATCGATGGCGGGCTGCACCATCGTGCCCAGCCTGATAGTATCCCCATTGGCAAGGCCGGTCAGAACCGGACTGATCACATAGCAGAGCATCAGCAGCTTGACCAAGCCATTGCGCGGCCATCGGAATGTACCGGGAGGCGCCCACAGTAGGACCGCGAGGAAGGTCGCAATGCTGGGAATGGAGCTCTTGTTCAGGGCCGGAATAACAGGCAGGTCGACCCCTACGGAAGGTGGCAGCAGGAGGTACGCCCCGAGCAGCGCCCACACCGCCGCGCGTCGCGCCGGCATGGTGAGCATCAGGACCATGGTCACGACCGGCCAGGCCAGCAGCATGCCATAGGCGAGCAGATTTCCCACGTCGGTTCCTTCCGATCACATGGCCATTGCCGGTCTTCCCCGGCCCAGGCCCAGTCTCGGGCCGTGCGTCCCGCGCGCGGGCCGACGGCGCCCGACATCGCCCAAGCCGCTCATCCTAGCGGCCCGCGCGTCCTTGGCCAGCCCGTCCGGAACGGCGCGGTCAATATGCATGCCGATCCCAGACGAGCCGCACCAGCGTCTCGCAGATGATCCGCAGGTCCAGCAGCGGCGACCAGTTCTCGATATAATAGATATCGTATTCCACCCGCTTCTTGGCCCGTTCGATCGTGTCGATCTCGCCGCGCAGGCCCCGCACCTGCGCCAAGCCGGTAATCCCCGGCTTCACGCGATGGCGCGCTGCATAGCCGCGCACCGCGTCATGATAATAGGCATCACCCACGCGCATCGCCGTGGCATGCGGCCGGGGACCCACCAGCGACATCTCGCCGCGCAGCACATTGAAGAGCTGCGGCAGCTCATCGATGCTGGTGCGTCGGATGATCCGGCCCACGCGGGTCACGCGGGGGTCCCCCTTGGTGGTCCGCTGGGCACCGCTCTCGTCCTGCCGGTCCACATACATGGACCGGAACTTGAGCACTTCAATTTCCAGATTATTGAAGCCGAAGCGCTTCTGCTTGAAGAACACCGGCCCCTTGCTTTCCAACTTGATGGCAATGGCCGTGAGCAGCAGGAGCGGCGAAAGGACGACGACGCCGATCAGCGCCAGCAGCCGGTCCTGCAGGCCTTTGAGGATGCCATCAAAATCCCGCACCGGCTGCTGCCACACGTTAAGCACGGGCAAGGAGCCGATATAGTTGACGCGATAACGGTCACGCAGGACCAGAAACTCGCGTGGCATGATGCACACGTCGATGGAGCCGGCGGAAAGCTGCTCGATGATAGCATTGAGCCGCTCCTGCTTCACCAGTGGAAGCGCCACGATGAGCTGGTCCAGCATGCCGGCCTTGGCAAGGTCCAGCAGCTCTTCAAAACCGCCCAGGAAGGGGAAGCGTCCGATCATACCCGTCTCGACGCGCGTGCGCCGATCGTCCGCAAAGCCGATGACGTTGATGTGCGGCAGCCGCTCGATGTCGAGCAACTCCAGCACACGCGTGGTAATCTCGCGGTCCGCCCCGTAGATGGCGACGCGCTGACCGATGATGCCCTGGCGCATGATGAGCCACATGAACCGCCGGAAGATCAGCCGTGTGACAATGAGCAACGCGAAGCACAGGCTTAGATAAACCAGCACGAAGGTGGACGAGAGGTCCTCGAATCGCCCGAACTGGAGGATGGTGAAGCCCGTGAGCGTCATCGCCACCAGGAAATCGATGATCGTGCCCTTGCCCAGATCGTCGCCCTGGCCGCGCAGGGCTGAATAGGCATCGCGCGAGATGCGGATGAGGAAGAAGTTGATCGCCAGAACGATCGCCGCGGTCGAATGAAGCCGGAACTCGAAATAGTATTTGAGGTGCATGTCGACGATCAACGCGGTGAGCGCGAAGGCCGACAGGAAGCAGGCGATGTCGTTCAGAATGCCGCCGGAACGCAGCACATTGGAGGTAAAGCGGACATATTTGTTCCGGGGAGGCCGTTTTCCACGCATCGTTCTGATCTGCATCCGCAACTTATCGTTCAAAACCTGCCCAGGAGGCCACGATCCTTGGGCTTGCCCGGCGGATCGTCGATCTCGTAGCGCGTCGCCGCCGCCTGCCGCCCCGCCGAGGCTTCAGCCGTGCAGACCGCGTCCCCCGCCCAGGCGCACTGCCGCGCCATGATCGTCCAGGCCAGGACGGACGAGGGCAAGGCCCGCGCGAAGGCACGGGACGCCGAGACCGCCCGGCTCTTATTGCCGGACTCATGAAGAAATTGCGTATAGCGTTCGATAAGCACGAAATTCTGGGGCAGTTGCTTCAAACCGTCCTCGAAAATCTGCGCCGCGCGACTGGCCGAGCCCGCACGCGTGTGAAGACCGGCGAGCACGCTATAAACCTCTGGATTTTTCGGGTCGCTGTCCCGCGCTCTCTGAACGACCTCGATCGCCCGCCCCAGATCGCCCGTGTCCGCCAGCCACTGGCCGTGCAGGAGCAACCCGTCGATATCGCCCGGGTCGCGTTCCAGCACCTCGGTCAGATTCTTGCGCACACTCGCCTCCCGGCCCAGCGCTGCCGCCGCACGCAGATGGACCGAATAGGCAACCGGCCGGCCACGGGCGGGAAAAGAGAAATAGAGATCATCGGCCAGCTGCGGCTGGCCCTGCCACAGCAGATAGCGGCCGATGGCGAGAAGCGCGATCGGATCACGCCAGTCGCGAGCGGTCTTGATGCTCTCGCGCGTGTAGGGCACCCGATCGAATTCCATCCACAGCCGCTGGAGCACGGCCAGGTCGTCGGGCGTGATCGCGGGGCCGGCCAGCAGCCGCGCGACCTGCGCGCGCGCGTCATCCCGGCGGCCGAGCTTGTAGAGCAGATTGATGCGATCGAGCTGGAACGCCACCGACAGGTCAGGGACCCGCGCTTCCAACTGCTCGAAGGTGCGGACCATGTCTTCGGGCTTGCCGAGCACGCGGTAGAGATTGAGCTTGGTGATGATGAGCGCCGGTGTGCCGCCATTCTGGCCGATGAGCGAATCGACCGCCGTGAGCGCCTCTTCGTAGTGCCCCGCCTTGGCCAGCACGCGGCTGCGGATGATGATGCCGGCCTCGTCTGCGGGGCTGATAGCGAGCAGCCGATCGGCAATGCCTGCCGCCTCTTCGTCCTTGTTGCGGAACAGGGCGATGAGGCCCTTCACCTGGAGGCCTGCGAGCGAGCCGGGATCCAGCGCAAGCAGCCGGTCGGCTGCGCTCTCCGCATCCTGCACCTGACCAGTTTGCAAGCCCAGATTGGCGACGAGCGTGAGGGCAGTCCGGTTGGCGCTGTCCAGGTCCAGTGCCTGCCGGGCGGCCTGGAAGGCGTCCGCGACATTGCCCGCGCGCAACTGAATGCTGGCGAGCAGCATGTAATAACCGGCATTGTTGTCACGCAGGGCAATCGCCTGGCGGATGGCCTTCAGGGCGCCGCCCCCGTCGCCGGCGTCGGCCAGTTGCTGGGCCTGCTGGGCGTAAGTGGCGGCTTCTTCCGCCGGCGACTTGCAGCCCGCCAGCAGCAGGAGGGACGCCAGACCCGCCGGAATGAGCAGATGCAGCATTGGCTTCTCACCGGCGCGCCGCGCCGTGCCAACGCAACGGGTGGACGAGCGGCCGATGTCAGCGCCAACGGAATGAGTCATGCACCATTTCTCTTCAGCTCCGCCTGGTCAAATCCGCCTACAGATTGACGCCAGATGAGGCAACGCGCTCGCAGGCCCGAGCAGCTTATCGAATGCTCGTTAACCTGCCTTTTACATGGTGACGAGAGAGTAATTTGGTATATGAAACGCGGGTCCAGGGCCAGCGAAAGGATTATTTCTCGTGCCGCTACGTTTGAAGCCATGGCAGCTCGCGCCGTTCTTCCTGCTCGCAACGGGAATGCCCGCCTCGGCCCAGCCAGAACCCACAGCCGCCACGGACAGCTACCGCATCAACCCCGGCGACCAGGTGGAAGTCTATGTGTGGGGCGATGAGCGGCTGCAGCGCAGCATAAGAGTGCTGCCGGACGGGAGCTTCACTTTTCCGCTGGTCGGCCGGCTGGTCGTTCAGGGCAAGCGGACGACGGACGTGGAAGCGGACATTTCCGCCGCGCTCGCACCGCAATATAATGGCGAGCCGCCGCAGGTCACGGTCTCGGTGCAGCAGCCCACCGGTTACAGCTATTCCATCATCGGCCGCGTGCGCAGCCCGGGCAACTTCACGCCGATGCGCTATGTCAACGTGCTCGAGGCGCTCGCCGCAGCTGGCGGGCCGGACGAATTCGCCAGTCTCGACAACGTCACCATCATCCGCAAGACGGAGCAGGGCGTGACCGCGATCCGTGTGCGGCTGGGCGGCGCGATGAAGGGCAATGTCTCCAACGCCAACGAAATTCCTCAGCTCCAGGTCGGAGATACGGTGATCGTTCCATGATCCGCTGCATGCGCGCTCTTCCATTTCCGGTCCTGGCCGGCGGCCTGCTGCTCGCCGGCGGCGCTCAGGCGGAAACCACCACATCTGCCCGGGTCGGCGTCGAGGCCGGATACGGGTCCCGACCTTTCCTGGGGAGCAGCGGGGGCGCCAACGAAACCGCGTCGCTCATCAGCCGCTTCGAGCCCTCGGTGACGCTCAGCAGCCCGACCAGCCAGGTGCGCCTGGGCGGCAATGTGGAACATACGATCTTCAGCAAGGGCCGCAGGGACATCACCAACTGGGGCCTGGGCGCGGCCTTCACGGTCAGCCTCACGCCGCTCTCCCGGCTTGGCCTCACGGGCAATTATTCCAGCCGCGTGCGCAATGGCTTCAGTGGCTATATCGACCCCGTGCCGCCGGAGGACGGCGAGGCACCGCCGACCGATCCCTGGGAAGCGGAACTCGCGGGCAGCCGGACCAAGACGCTGAGCGGAGGCGCCAATTACAGCACCGCGCTCTCCGCACGCACCTCGCTCAACCTGAGCGGCTTCGTCAGCGACGTCAGCTATGACGACAGCCCCACGATCGACCATGGCTCCACCAGCTATGGCGGCAGCATCGGCCTCTCGCGCGCGATGGGCCAGAACAGCTCCATCGGCGTGAGCCTGGGTTATTCGGCAAGCGACTATGACACGGCCCAATTGGGCAGCTTCACGCAGATTTCGCCGCGCGTGACTGCGGCGTTGCAAATTGCTCCGCGCGTGACGCTCAGTGGCAGCGTCGGCGCCGGCTTCACGCGGACCCGCCAGCCCGCCGGCACGCGCAACCACACCAACTTCATGGGCGATGCCGCGCTGTGCCGCGCGGGTGACCGCAGCCGCCTGTGCGCTTTTGCGGCGCGCTCAATCGGCTCCGGCATCAACGCGGGCACGTCCACCACCACCTCGGCCGGCCTGCGCTATTCCTACAAGCTGACGCCGCGCAGCTCGATCGGCGCGAGCGGACAATATTCCGAGGTCCAGTCCATCGGCCTCGGTATCGACCGGTCCTACAGCCAGGCCTCCGGCTCCGCGAATTATCAGCGTGAGCTGGCACCGCGTCTCTCGCTCTCCGTCACTGCGCGCTATACCAATCCGATCACCTCGACGTTCAGCCGCAGGGAATCTCTCTACGGCGGTGTCGGCGTCAATTACCGGCTGGGACGATAAGGATGAACATGCAGAGCTCCACGGTTGAAGCGACGGACGATTCGGCGCTCAGCGCCATGATCCCGCATCTCCCGACCATCCTCCTCCAGCGCAAGTGGCTGTTCATCATCCCGGCGCTGGTCGGCCTCATCATCGGCGTGGCGGCGGCCTATCTGCTGCCTGTCGTCTATCAGTCCAAGGCCACCCTGATCGTCGAGGCGCCGCTGCTGCCCGAGGAGATCGCCGGCGACGTGAGCGGCGAGGAAATGATCGACCAGCGCATGGCGCGCATTCGCCAGCAGGTGCTCAGCCGCACGCAGCTCATCGACATCATCAACCGCAACAGCCTCTACCAGACCGAGCTGCGCACCAAGACCTTCTCCGACGTGATCGAGCAGATGCGCAGCGAAATCGCCATCGAACCGGTCACGGCGGGTATCCAGACCTCCCGCCGAGGCGCGCAGCGCGGCACCATCGCGTTCAGCATCAGCTATAATTATTCCGACCCGATCAAGGCCCAGGCGGTGCTGCAGGCGCTCACCCAGCAGATTCAGGAAATCAATTCCAACACCCAGTCGCAGCAGGCGGCCAACACAGTGCAGTTCCTCACCGACCAGTCGGAGGAGTTGCAACAGCAGATCGCCCAGCTTGAAGGCACGATCCTCTCGATCAAGTCCTCCAATGGCACCGCTCTCTCCGGCACCGGCGCCTTCCTTGGGTCGCCGCAGGCGATCCAGTCACAGATCCTCTCGCTGGAGCAGGCCAATGCCACGCTCAGGGCCCAGCGCGACCTGCTCTCCACCGCCTCGCAGCGCGATCCCGGCGTGCAGCAGGCCGAGGCCAATCTGGCAGCATTGCGCGCGACCTATGCGGAGACTCACCCCGACGTGGCGCTGGCCAAGCAGCGGCTGGCAGAAGCCAAGCGCCTGGCCCAGACCCGTGAAGCCGAGCTGCCCGTGGATCGCGCCTCGACCGTCGATTCGCAGATCGCCTTCAACAACAGCCAGATCTCGTCACTGCGTGCTGCCATGAACATGGCGACGTCGAGTCTGGCGGCCGCGAGCCAGGCGCCGGCGCTGCAAGAGCAGATCAACCAGTTGCAGGCGCGCCTGAGCGGCTTGCAGACGCAATATCAGCGCGCGCAGACGCAACTCAACGCCGCGCGCGCCGGGAAGCGCGCCGACGACGAGCAGCAGGGCGAACGTTTGCGCCTGCTCGAATCGCCGAGCACTCCGGAGAAGCCGATCAGCCCCAACCGGCCGCTGCTCATCACCGCCGGCCTCGGAGCCGGGCTGGGCCTGGGCATTCTCATCATCCTGGCTCTGGAAGTGGTCCATCGCCCCATCCGCCATATCGCCACCGTCACGAACACCGTCGGCGAGCCGCCGCTGGTCGTCATCCCCACCATCCGTGCGCCGGGCGAACAGAAGATGGGCTTCTTCTCGCGGTTCTTCTCCGGCGGCAAGGACGATGACGATGACGATGATTGACGCGCGGGCAGCGCGCAGGAGAGTGACCCGTGTCTGAGATCATCACGCCCGCGACGGCGCCGGAGACCAAGATGTTTTCCATTCCGACCCAAGGCGAGCTGCCTGTCTTCACGCCCAATCCGGCCGTGCTGGAGAGCAATCACGTCGTCGGCTTCAACAGCCGCAACATCACCTCGCGGCCGTTCAGCCTGCTGCGCTCGCAAATCCTCAAGCGGATGCGCGCGAGCAGCGCGCGCATCGTGGGCATCACTTCACCGGCGCCGGGCGCGGGCAAATCCTTTCTCTCGGCCAATCTCGCCGCCTCGCTGAGCCGCCTGCCCAGCGTCAAGACGCTGGCGTTCGACCTCGACGTGCGCCGCGCCTCGCTGGCGGCGAACTACGGGCTCTCCGGCGATGTCGGCCTGGAGCAGTTTCTGGCCGGCAAGACCGACGACCTGACGAAAGTGGGGCGCTCGGTGGCGGGGACGAACCTCAGCCTCTTCCCCTGCTTCCCCAACGACCTGGAGACGGTGGACCTGCTCGCCAGCGACCGTTTCGCGGACTTCGTGCGCGCGCTCAAAGCGCTGCCCGATGACGTCATCGTCGTCTTCGACATGCCGCCGGTCTTCGCCAATGACGATGCCATGGTGGTCGCCACGCTGATCGACGCCTATCTCATGGTGATCGAGCAGGGCCGCACCAATGCGACGCAAGTCACCGATTCCATGCGCATGCTCGAGCCTGCGGTCTGCATCGGTTCAGTGCTGAACCGCTATGAAGGCGGCATCGGTGAGACCCTGCGCCTGGGCAATTACGACAAATATTCCGACTATTATAAGAAGGATTGACGGCAGCGACGCGGCTGTCCCGCCGTTTCCCCCATTCTTGCGGCAATCGCGCGCGCCGACTGGATCTGACCGCGCCCATGCTGCTCATTTTTTCCATGGCCTGGGCTGCCAGCTTAACAAGCCACCTTGCGTGGCTGCGGAGGCAGGGACCCAGACTGGGGCCCCAGCACCGACCCTTGAACACCCCGGGCCTTTCCCGGGCGCTTCTTTCCTGGCCAAGCTGCGGTTCGGACAGCCGGCCTGACGCCTTCGCGCCCTGATCGACCAGAACCTCACAGGGCGCGGTCGCCTTCGGAAACGGCCCGCGTGCAAAGAGCTCCGTCGACCCCGGCCGGTGCTCAGAACTGTCTTTGACAAGCATCGGCAGGCACTGGCAGGCGGGCCGCTCCATCGCGCCCGCCTCCTGCGCGGCGTCAGTCGGCTGGAACAGCCTCGGCGTCCGGCACGCTTTCCGCGGCCGGCGCGGGCTGGCGCGCCACGGTGCTGTTGCCAGCATTCTCGCTTTGGCCGATGCCGCCAGTGCTGACGGCATCCAGGTCCGTCATGGCGTCGTTCACGGTGCCGTCGACCACATCCATGTCGCGCATTTCGACCACATTGCTGGCGGCCGTCCTGTCCTGGCCGCAGCCGGCCAGCAGCGCGGCGCCGCTTACCAGCAGCACAAGACCAGTCCGGGCAAGTCCCCGCCGGGCGCGTTCAGTCATCCTTATCTCCTCATGCGGCCGGCTGCTCCCCGCGAGCGACCCCCTGTCCGGCCGAGCGCGGCACCCTAGAGCATGATGCGCCGAGACAGAAGCGGCTCGTGCGCGCTTTTCGCGATCGTGCCGGCCGGCCACCTTGCGATGGCGTCCATTCATCGTGGCCCGGTGGAGGCGCGCGACGAGGAC
>DASRXY010000221.1:0-9448 GCA_035654035.1 Sphingobium sp.
CAAGCGCCGGACGCACCGGAGACGCGTGCGGCCGTACTGGCCGCGGTCGAGAGCTGCGAGGCGAGTTGGATCATCTTCAACCGGCCGGAGTTGCGTAGCGATGCCGATGGGCCGTCCGCCGAGGCGCGCCCTGCTATCGAAGCATGCGATCAGGGGTATATGAGTCGCTGGCTGGCCAATGAAGATCTGCGCGGCGCCCTGGAGAAAGGGCTGACAGTGGGCGACATTGGCAAGATCACGCGCATGAACGATGAGCACGACCCGGCAGTGGGCGCCTGCGCCGCGCTGCTGGAGGAGATGCGGGGCTGACGACGGTCAGGACCGACGTCCACCGCGGTGTTCGTCGTCACCGCGGGGGCGCGGCAGCAGCAGGGCGAGGAGAATGGCGCGGCACTCGCCATCGATGATGCCGTCGATCCGTTCGGGGCGGAAGCGCCGCTGGAAAGCGGCCACGGCGGCCTGCGGCTCGCCAATATCGTAGCCGAACCGCTCCAGCGCCAGCATGAAGGCGCTGTCCGTCCAGTGCGGGTCCATGAGATTACGGGTGGGGCGTGGCAAGGCGAGGCGTAGCCGAGCAAGGCGGTTCCAGGGAAACAGCTCGCCCGGGTCCTGCTTGCGCGCGGGCGCCACGTCACTGTGGCCGACCACATTGCCGCGCTTGATGCCGTATCGCGTCTTGAGGGCATGGACCAGCGGGATGAGCGCGTCCAACTGCGCATCGGGGAAGGGGCGATAGCCCCATTCGTGGCCGGGATTGACGATCTCGATGCCGATGCTGGCGCTGTTCACGTCGCTGGTGCCGCGCCACCAGGCGCGACCGGCATGCCAGGCGCGCCGGGCCTCATCGACCATGTGCACGACCTGCCCGTCCTCGGTCACCACATAATGGGCGGAAACCTTGCTGTCCGGATTGGCAAGCCAGCGAATCGCGCTCTCGCCGTCGGGCATGCCGGTATAATGAAGCACCAGCATGGTGATGGGCAGCTTGCGCTCGTCATGATTGGGCGAGGGCGTCTCGATCATTGCCGCATCATGTCCCCCACATCTGGTCATCAGCCGCGCCGCTGCTCTACCGCATGAGCGGCGCGGGCGGAAGCGCTCGTTCAGCGTTGGATGGGGAGGCCCGTTTGCGTGCAGCGCACCGCCGCGTTGCACACATAGATGCACCGTAGGCCTCGGCAAGGGACGAAGCAGGTATCCTGACCCACCAGGGTTTCGCCCGCGCCGAGCACCAGATAGCTGCCCAGGCGCACATGGCGGGCGATACGCGTGAAGGCGCAGCGACGCTTCTCCTCCGGGAAGTAGAAGAGCACATTGCGGCACAGGATCAGGTCGAACTCGCCGGAAACCACGCGCGGATCGAGCAGATTATCGGCATGGAAGGTCACCATCTCGCGCAGCTCGTCGCGGACCTGCCAATGCTCGCCCTCGGGCGTGAACCAGCGCAGCAGATCGTTGATGGGGAGGCCACGCTGCATTTCCATCTGCGTGTAGCGGCCGCGCCGCGCCTCCTCGATGGCGAGCGAGGAGACGTCCGTGCCCAGAATGGAGATGCGCCATCCGTCCCACATGTCGCCCATATGCTGGAGGGCCATGGCGATGGAATAGGCTTCCTTGCCGGTCGAGCAGCCCGCGCACCAGATACGCAGCCGCTTTTCGCTTGCCGTCGCCTCCCGCAACGCGGGCAGGATTGTGGTTTCGAGCGATTGGAAGACATTGAGATCGCGGAAGAAACTGCTCTCATGATTGAGCATGAGATCGATGGTCTGCTCAAACAGCGGCCCTGAGGGATCGCGGCCGAGGACGTTCACCAGATCGTCCATTGAGTGCAGGCCATGGGCGCGCAGCAGCGGCCGCAGCGACGTTTCTACCCGCCAGCGCCGTGCCTCGGTGAGCTGCTGGCCGGTGTGCTTCTCCAGCAGGCGCGCGAGCGTCTCGACAGCGCGGCTATGCCCGTGGGCGGTCATGCTGCCGCGCGCCGCTGCTGGAGGATCGTCTCGGCAATGGCGGAGGGCGGCAGGATGGCGCTGGCCAGCCCCGCCTTCACCACGGCGCCCGGCATGCCCCATACGGCGCTGGTGGGATGATCCTGTGCGATCATCCAGCCGCCGGCCTCGACCACGGCCTGCGCGCCGGCCAGGCCGTCCCGACCCATGCCGGAGAGGATGACACCGCATGCGCCCGCGCCATAGATCCGGGCCATTACGCGCAACATCGGGTCGACGGCGGGATAGCCGCCATGCAGGCAGGGTTCGGTGCTGTGAGCGATGGCGATGATGCCGCTTCGTCCCCGGCGGAGCGAAAGATGCGCGCGACCCGGCGCGATGTAGATCATACCGGCGCGCACCTCCATCCCGTCCTCGGCCATGACGACTGGCAGGTTGGTGGCGCGGCGCAGTTGCTCGGCAAAGAGCGGCTGGAAATTGGCGGGCAGGTGCTGGGTGATGAAGATGGGCACCGGCACGCGGACCTTGAAGCCTGCCATCACCGAGGTGACTGCGCCGATACCCCCCGTGGAGGCGCCGATTCCGACAGCGCGCACCGTCGCGCCGAGCGGACGCAGCCGCGCGGCGGCCTGATCAACGCGCTCGGGCGTGCGTGCGCGTTCGGCCGCCGGCGCCAGATGAATCAGGCGTTCGCGCAGATGCTCGATGAAAGCGGTGCTGAAATGCCCGGCGGCGGGTTTGGCGATGACATCGCTGGCGCCCAGGGAGAGCGCGCGCAATGCGACTTCGCTGCCCTCGCGACAGGCGGCCGAGAGCAGCACGATCTGGCTGTGCCGGTCGAAGCCGTAGATCGTGGAAAGGACGGAAAGCCCATCCTCACCGGGCAGATTCATGTCGAGGAGGACGAGATCGACCCTGTGATTGCGCACAAAATCGATGGCCAGCTCACCGCTCGGCACCGCGCCGGCGACTTCGAATCGAGGATCCTCGGTCAGTACCTTCGCCATGATTCGCCGGACCACGACAGAATCGTCGACGATCAGCACCTGAAGCGGGCTGCCCTCCGGAGGTCCGCCATCATGGGGAGCGTCGTCCTGACGCGCTGTCATGGTCCTGTCCCCGCGTGGCAAAGATCAGAGAACGCCGACGATCTGCAGCTTGCTCTCCAGCGTGTCGCGGTCGAACGGTTTCATCACATATTCGTCGGCCCCCGCGTCGACGGCCGCCCGGATATGATCGACGCCGTTCTCGGTAGTGCAGAAGATCACCTTTGGCGGCTGGTGGAGATTGCGCCGCGAGAGTTCCTTGAGGAAATCCAGGCCGTTCATGATCGGCATGTTCCAATCGAGCAGCACCACGTCGGGCAGGTTGGCATCGCACATTTCCAGCGCTTCGCGGCCGTCTCCCGCTTCGCTGACCTTGAGGTTGAGCGACTCCAGAATGTGTCGTGCGACCTTCCGGATGACCTTCGAATCATCAACGACGAGGCAGTTAGGCATGAGCGGCAACTCTCTCTCTGGGACCAAGCCGGATCGTGTATCCTGCCTTGCCTAACGCCATAGGGTAAGGGATCGGTAAATGCCTCAGGCTGCCTTTGCCGCCACCGGCGTGCTGACGAAGTCGGTGGCGCGCAGCAAGAGATGGCTGCGCCCCTCGCGCTCGACCAGCGCAGACGCGAACGGCGCCCAGGCGCGGTCGATCCGGCCCTGAATGGCATGGATGCCGTCCGGCGCCTCGCAGATGTCGCTGACGGTCTCGACCAGCAGGCCATAGGTATGCGCGGCGACTTCACAGACCACCGCGAGCGGACGCGCGCTCACCGGCATGGGCCGGCCGAAGATGCGCGATTCGATATCGATGACGGTGAGCACGCGACTGCGCAACGCGGCCAGGCCACGCACATGCGGCGGTACGCGCTGAATGGGCACGATGTCGCCGAGCCGGACCACCGCCTCGATTTCGCTCGCGCGCAGGGCGACGGGCGTGCCCGCGATGGTGGCGAAGAGGAAGAGCTTGTCGTTCATGCGGCCCTCCGGGCAGCGACTTCAGCGATGGTCGCCATGATCCGCGCGCGATCGTAGCGGTAGACAGCATCGGCGCTGACCTTGGCGGTCTCGGCGCTGTCGGCGAGCAGCAGCACCGGCACGTCGCCGCCGTTCACCTCAGTGGCGGTGGCTTCGGTGCGCAGGATGATGTCCGGCGTGCGTCCGGTCGGGGCCGTGAAGGTCACGTCGTGGCCCGCCTGACGGAGCAGCGGAGCGAGAATGCCGGTGAGCCACGCGTCCTGCTCGTCGGCGATGAGGCAGAGTAGCGGGGGCGGCGCATCGGCCGAGGTCTCGGCCGGATGCAGGTCGCGCGCCACTTCGGTGAAGAGCGTGAACGGATCGATCATTTCGATCTGGGTCTCGCCGACCATCATCAGGCCCGCGATACGTCCGGCGTCGAGCCGCACATCGAGGCTGATGGGCACTTCGATGATGTCGATCACATCGCCGATCAGATAGCAGAGCGTGTCGCGGCCGGCATGCAGCCGCAGCGCCTTGTGAGTGCGATCCAGGGTGCCGTCGGCGTTGAGGGCGGGGCACAAGCGGCCATCGATGCGGATGAACGCACGCCCGTCGCTGCGAGCGATCTGGCCGATGTCCACATCTTCCACCCGGTCCACGATGGCGAGCGGGATGAGCCGGCGCGTGCCGTCGCGCTCGGCAAAGAGCAGGGCCTGCGTGGTCTCGGCCTGCTCTACCTTGGCGGCGGCAGCAGCAGCGATCCGCCCGGTGTCGCGCAGCGGCAGGCGTGCGCTCTGGGCGATGCCGGCGGCATCGAGCAGCAGCATGGGCTGGCCATTGTCGGGCAGCGTCATGCCGGCGTAGACGCCGGCGCCCGTCACCAGGGGCGAGGCAGGGCGGATGACGAGTTCCTCGTTGCTCTCCACCGCCTCGACGCCGAGGACATAGGGCTGGCCGACCGACGAGCGCACGACCATGAGCGTGCGCGGCCCGTGCATGCCGCTCTGCTCGTCACGGGGAGGCAGGCCGAGCACGTCCTCGATGTCGATCAGCGAATATTGCTCGCCGCGAATCGTGGCGATGCGGGCGCCGCCGATTTCCTCGACGGCGATCATCGCGCTGTTCTGGTGCAGCAACTCCACCACATTCCCGCGCGGCATCGCGAAATAATGCCCGCCCGACAGCACGATGAGGCCGGGAATGATGGTGAGCGTGAGCGGCACGCGCATGGTGAGCGTGGTGCCCTGGCCGACACAGCTTTCAATGCCGATGACGCCGCCGATCTGCTCGATATTGGCGCGGACCACGTCCATGCCGACGCCTCGCCCGGACACGGCCGTCACGGCCTCGGCGGTCGAAAGGCCGGGGTGGAAGATGAGTTGGAGCTTCTGTTCGTCGGTCAGCGTGGCGGCTTCGGCCGACGTCAGCAGGCCGGCGCTCACGGCTTTCTCGACCAGCGCGGCGCGGTTGATGCCGCGCCCGTCATCGGCGATCTCGATGACGATCTGGTTGCCGGACTGGCGCGCGACGATCCGCAGCGTGCCCGCCTCGGCCTTGCCCGCCGCCAGGCGATCCGCCGGCGGCTCGATGCCATGGTCGAGCGCATTGCGGACGATATGGGTCAGCGGATCGACCACCATCTCGATCATTTCGCGGTCCATCTCGACATCGCCACCGTCGAGGTCGAGCCCGACCTTCTTGCCGAGGTCGCGCGAGAGATCGCGCACCATGCGGGGGATGGCCGCATAAAGCCGGTCGACGCGCTGCATGCGGGTCTTGGAAATCATGTCGCGCAGGTCTGCGACATTGGCCGAGAGGCGCTCGAAACTGCCTTCCAGTTCTGGGTCCGCCCCGCGGTCGCGCATCTTGCGGGCGAGATCGTTGCGCGCCAGCACCATGTCGGAAATGCCGTTCATGAGCTGGTCGATGAGCGCGAGTGGCAGGCGAATGGTGCGCGGCGCGCGCTCGCGTCCGGTTGCTGAGAGTGCGGCCTCCGCGGGGGCTGCTGCCGTCACCTCTTCCTTCGCGTCCGGTGCTGCCTCAACCGGTGCGGACGGGCTGGGAGCACGCACGGTCAGCGCGTCGAGCAGCAGATCGTCGGCCGATTCCGGGATAGGCGGCTCTTCGCCGTCACCCACGCAGCGGGCGAGCGTGCCGATTCGATCCATGACCTCCAGCACGGCGGTGACGGTCGCGGGGTCGGCAGCGCGATCGCCCCGGCGGATCGTGGCGAGTACATCCTCGGCGGCATGGGCCAGCCGCTCGAAGCGAGGCAGGTTGAGGAAACCGCAGCTTCCCTTCACCGTATGGAAAAAGCGGAAGAAAGCATCGAGACGCGAGCCGTCGGTCGGATCGGCCTCCCATGCGACGACTTCGCCGGAGAGCACTTCCAGTGTCTCCAGCGTTTCCGCAATGAACTCAGCGAGAATCTCGTCCATGTCGCCGCCTCGTGAACTGGAGGCCGTTCATCGGCGATGGCGCGTTAAATCGTGGTTAAGACGGGGTGATCCGTCTAGACTGGCAGGCTGGCACCGAACATGAGGAACGGATCGTCGGGCCCCGAGAGGGCGAGCTGGCCGCCCGCCTGCGCGACGAGGGCGCGAATGAGGTAGGAGGTGGCCGTGCGCGTCGTCACCGGCTCGCCGGCGGCCTCCGGCGCGAAGCTGGCACGCAGTTCGGGCGCGAAGGTGAGCTTGGGGCCCTCGCCGCGCACGACGATCTCCACCACATTGCCGCGCTGCTCGCTCCCCAGCGTCAACGTGCCGCCGCGTGGCAGGGATTCACCGGTCATGAGCGCCAGGTTGAGCAGCAGCTTGGCGGCCGGCTTGGGCAGCGCCTCGCCGTCGATCAGCCAGTCGAGCGTCAGCTTGCCGCCCGGTGGGAACATGCCTTCCAGCGCGGTACGGATTTCGTGTACGGCAATCGCCTCGCCGAAGCCGCCCGCCGCCCCGAAGGCGAGGCGGAAGAATTTGAGCTTGCCGGCCGTCGTGCGCGCGCTTTCGGCAAGCAGCGCGAGGCACTGCTCGCGCATGCGTGGATCGGTCTCGTCGGCCAGGAGCTCGATGCCGTTGTTGAGCGCGCCCACCGGGCTCAGCAGGTCATGGCACAGGCGCGAGCAGAGCAGGCTGGCATAGTCGATCTCATTGGGGGTGGCGGCCTCTGCCAACGATCCATCCTTTTCATTTACCGTGGGTGCGCTCCCTAATGCCGGGGCGCGGCAGCCGGTGCAAGGTCGGTCTATGGCGCCTCAATCACTGTCGGACGCGAGCGGTAGCGGCGTGAAGCAGCCGTGCCATGGGCCGTCCGGGCCGGCGCGCCAGGCGCGGGCGGTGCCGTCGCCGCCCAGGATGAGCCAGATTTCGCCGCGTCGCTCCGCCATGGCGGCGTCGACGGCGCTGGGCTCGTCCGTGCCATGGGGGTGGGAGTGGTAATGGCCGATGACGGCAGGCCCACCGCTGCGTGCGGCGCGATAGGCGGCCAGCAAGGTTGCGGGATCGATCTCGAAGAAGTGTACCGGCTGCGCGGCGACGTTGGGCGCCGGCTGGATGGCCTGCACACGACCGCTCGCCGGATCGCCCAGCAGCAGGCCGCAGCATTCCTCTGCGCCCGCCGCGTCTGCGTGTGCGCGGATCGCGGCGAGATGCGCCCTTGATATGACGAGACCCATTTCCAATCTCTAGGCCATGTCAGGGGGAGCTGCCACAGTTTCGGCGGAAATCACGCCCGCGCTGCACGGCGCGCGGCTTGATCGTGCCTTGGCCGCGCTGGTGCCGGACCTTTCGCGGGAGCGGGTGAAGGCGCTCATCCTCGCCGGTCATGTGCGCGGCCCCGGTGGCGCGCCCGCGAACGATCCCGCGCTCAAGGTGAAGGCGCAGACGGCCTTTCTCCTCGACATTCCCGAAGCGGCGCCCGCGCAGGCGGTCGCCCAGCGCATCGACCTCGTCATTGCCTATGAGGACGCGCATCTCATCGTCATCGACAAGCCGGCCGGCATGGTGGTGCACCCGGCCGCCGGCAATCCGGATGGCACGCTGGTCAATGCCCTGCTCCATCATTGCGCGGGGCAACTTTCCGGCATCGGGGGCGTTGCTCGGCCAGGCATTGTCCACCGCATTGATAAGGACACCTCCGGGCTCCTCGTCATTGCCAAGACGGACCAGGCGCATGAAGGGCTGGCCCGCCAGTTCAAGGAGCACAGCATTGACCGTCGCTATCTTGCCATCGTCGCGGGTGTCCCGTCGCCGCCGGCAGGTACCGTGTCGGCATGGATCGGCCGCTCCGAGCGGGACCGCAAGAAGATGGCCGTACAGCGCGAAGGCCGGGGCAAGAGCGCCGTGACCCATTATCGCACCGTGGAGCGGCTAGACCGCGCCGCGCTGGTGGAGTGCCGGCTGGAGACAGGCCGCACGCATCAGGTGCGCGTGCACATGGCGCATATCGGCCATCCGCTGCTGGGCGATCCGGCCTATGGCCGGGCCGGCCCGCACAAGGCGCTACTGCACGATCTCGCTTTCCGCCGCCAGGCGCTGCACGCCGCGCGCCTCGGTTTCATCCACCCGGTGACAAGGCAGGCTGTCAGCTTTGAAAGTCCGATTGCGGATGACATGCAGCGCCTGTTCAGCCACCTTGCGCTATAGGGACAGGCGACACCCCCCTCACTCGTCGCGCCCCACTGGAAGGACATCGACCTCGTGACCCGTTCAAGCAACGTGCCGGCCACCATTCCCGCCCTTGGCGGCGATGCCAGCCTCAATCGCTATCTCTCGGAGATCCGTAAGTTCCCGATCCTGAAGCCTGAGCAGGAATATATGCTCGCCAAGCGCTATCAGGAACATGGGGACCCGGAAGCCGCCGCACAACTGGTGACGAGTCATCTGCGGCTCGTCGCCAAGATCGCCATGGGCTATCGCGGCTATGGCTTGCCGGTGGCCGAGCTGATTTCGGAAGGCAATATCGGCCTGATGCAGGGCGTGAAGAAGTTCGAGCCCGACCGGGGCTTCCGTCTCGCGACCTATGCGATGTGGTGGATTCGCGCCTCCATCCAGGAGTTCATCCTGCGCTCGTGGAGCCTGGTGAAGATCGGCACTACGGCCGCGCAGAAGAAGCTCTTCTTCAACCTGCGCCGCATGAAGAACAATATCGAGGCGTTCGAGGAAGGCGACCTGCACCCCGACGACGTCAAGAAGATCGCCACCGATCTGGGCGTCAGCGAGGACGAGGTTGTCTCCATGAACCGTCGCATGGCGATGGGCGGCGACACCTCGCTCAATATCTCCATGAACGAGGATGGCGAAGGCCAGTGGCAGGACTGGCTGGCCGATGACCGACCGCTTCAGGACGAGACGCTCGCCGCCAGCCAGGAGCGCAACCTGCGCCACGAGATGCTGCTGGATGCCATGGACGATCTCAACGACCGCGAGCGCCACATCCTCCAGGAGCGGCGTCTGGCCGAGGACCCCAAGACGCTGGAAGAGCTCTCGCAGCATTATGGCGTCA
>DASRXY010000222.1:0-5037 GCA_035654035.1 Sphingobium sp.
CGCGCCGCCTCGGCGATCGGCTCCTGCGCCTGGCGCTTGGTGCCCACGAAAAGCACCTTGCCGCCGGCGGCGACGGTCGACGAAACGAAGTCCAGCGCACGCGCGAACAGCGGCACGGTTTGCGAGAGGTCGAGGATGTGGATGCCGTTCCGCTCGCCGAAGATATACGGCTTCATGCGGGGGTTCCAGCGATGGGTCTGGTGGCCGAAGTGTGCGCCGGCCTCGATAAGCTGATGAAGCGTGACGACGGGTGCCGCCATGATCTGTACTCCTTCCGGTTGAACCTCTGGGGCCCCGTGACCGCGAAGCGGCACCGGTATGTGCGGGCCCCATGTGGGATAGGTGGGCGCCCTTAGGGGAAATCGACGGGATTGGCAAGTGCCGGCGGCACCGCGCGGTGGAGCGGCGAAAAGCAATTGGAGCGGCGAGCGGGGGTGCGTGCCCACCCGACGGGCAATGTAGTCCAACCTCACGTCAGAAGCGCTCAGGCAGGGCAACCAGCCTGCGCTTGTACGAACAGCAGATGTGTGCGCGTCGGCACAAGGGTCAAATGCCTCTTGACGCCGAAACAAGATGAGAACAAATAAGGAACATCAACGGATGAACGCCGATTCGAACGATGCACGGCCGCCATCCCGAAAGAAGGGTTTTCCCATGCTTTTCTATGCGGCTGGCTCGATCCTGTTCCTGTTCGGTCTCACGCTGGCGCTTGGCGTGCTCGCTTTCAACGGCATGCAATATCGCCATCAGGCGCTCGCGGCCCTGCGCACGCTCCGTCTCGACAGCGCTTATGGCAACGTGCACGCCGAGGAGGCGGAGCGCGCGGCGGACGCGCTTAGGGCGCCTCCGGTCCGCCCTCTGGCGCTCGCTCATCCGGTTCTGCGGCCAGCGGCGTGAACCCGGCGCGGCGGCGCAGCTTCATGTAGCTGACAAGCCCCAGCGGGATGAACGCCAGATAGGCCAGTGTGAGTGCCAGCAGGCTGATCCACGGCGCAACCATCAGCATCGCGGCGAAGAGACCCGCCGCCATGATCGCGAAGAGCCGCCAGCTCGGC
Source organism: Sphingobium sp. (assembly GCA_035654035.1). Lineage (GTDB taxonomy): Bacteria > Pseudomonadota > Alphaproteobacteria > Sphingomonadales > Sphingomonadaceae > Sphingobium. The sequence goes on from DASRXY010000222.1 coordinate 1,056, forward strand.
GGCACGCGCAGGCGCTTCCAGCCCAGCGTGGGCAGGTTGGAGATCATGAGGAAGGCCGCGAACAGGGTCCAGGGCGCGACGAGGCGCCAGTCACGGAACAAATCGTTGCCCGTCACGAACCAGGCATAGAGCGGCAGCAGCGCCAGGCCCGCTCCGGCCGGTGCCGGCACGCCGGTGAGAAAGCCCGCGCGTTTGCGGGGTTGGTCGATCTCGTCGAGATTGGCATTGAAACGCGCCAGGCGCAGCGCGCAACTGAGCGCCAGACCAAGGGCGGCGATCCATCCGAAGCGTGGCATCTCCTGAAGCGACCAGAGATAAAGCAGGATGGCCGGCGACACACCGAAGGCAATGGAATCGGAGAGGGAATCGAGTTCGGCGCCGAATCGGCTCTCGGCCCGCAGCAGCCGCGCGATACGTCCGTCGATGCCGTCCAGCACGCCCGCCACGATGATCGCACCGACCGCCATTTCCCAGAACCATGTCGCCGAACGCGCCGCCGCGTCCAGACCGGCCTGCTCGGGATCGTTGCCCACAATGGCGAAACGGATTGCGGTGAGACCGAAGCAAAGCGCCATGGCCGTGACCGCATTGGGCGCGACCTGGCGCAGCGAGATGCTGCGGCGCAGGCGGATCGCGCGAGGCCGCCGGTCAATCATGGGCCGCCGCCCCGCCCCTTGTCATTCCGCTCATCTCCAGTCCATGCGCGACCGGTTCGTTCACGGTCCGGCCATTTACGGGCGCGCCAACAAGCCCTGCCCCCACCATCATGGCGCCTGCCCGCGTCCCGGCGCAGGCCTGGACGGCGGGTGCGCGTGGGCTTGTCACCCCAGCGGTCATTGCAGCACGCCCGTGGTCTGGGCGTCGTCGCCGAGCAACGCCAGCACTGTCTCGCCTGCCACCGTATGCGTGCCCAGCGCCACTTTGGGAGCCGTGCCCGCCGGCAGGTAGACGTCCACGCGGCTGCCGAAGCGAATGAGGCCGATGCGCTGGCCCGCCGCGACGATGTCGCCGCGCTTCACGAAGGGCACGATCCGCCGCGCCACCAGGCCGGCAATCTGCGTGAAGCCGATCCGCACGCCGTCGCCGCGCTCAATGAGGATGTGCTGACGCTCATTGTCCTCGCTCGCCTTGTCGAGGTCGGCATTGATAAATTTGCCGTGGATATAGCTCACATCTTTGATCGCCCCGCCAATGGGCGCGCGGTTGATGTGCACGTCGAACACGCTCATGAAGATGGAAATGCGCGTCATCGGTGCATCGCCCAGCGCGTCCGGCCCGGCCATTTCGGGCGGCGGCGGCACGGTCTGGATCAGTGTAACGAGTCCGTCGGCCGGCGCGATGATCGCCCGCTCGTCCTGCGGCACGGCACGCACCGGATCACGGAAAAAGGCGAACACCCAGATGGTCACGCCCGCCATCAGCCAGGCCAGTGTTGGCCAGTGCAGCAGCGCAAGCACCACTGTGATGGCCGCCGCGATCGCGCCGAATTTCTGCCCTTCCGGATGAATGGAAGGAAAATGCCACTTCACGGCGCCGCGCGCCGGGGTGCCCGGCTGGGGCCCGTTTGTCAGATTTGTCATGGCGTGCAATCTAGGGACGGAGCCGCGCGCGCACAATCGCCATCGTCGCCCCCGCTCGAAATCGTGCCGCCGACGAGGCCGCGCCACGCATCCCCCGGTTGATCGAGGGCGCTTTCGCCCCTAGGAGGCGGTGGAACAGGCCGCTCGCGGGCCCTCGCCCGGCCGGGCTCCACGCGAACAGGGAAAGACGAAAGAGCGCTCATGAGCAAGATCAAGGTGAAGAACCCGATCGTCGAGATCGACGGCGACGAAATGACCCGGATCATCTGGGAATGGATCCGCGAACGGCTGATCCGCCCCTATCTGGATGTGGACCTTCATTATTACGATCTCTCCGTGCAGGAGCGCGACCGCACCAACGACCAGATCACCATCGATTCTGCCAATGCCATCAAGAAATATGGCGTGGGCGTGAAGTGCGCGACGATCACGCCGGACAAGGGCCGCGTCGAGGAGTTCAACCTCAAGGAGATGTGGAAGTCGCCTAACGGCACGATCCGCAACATCCTGGGCGGCACCATTTTCCGCGAGCCGATCGTCATCAAGAATGTGCCGCGCCTCATCCCCGGCTGGACGGACCCGATCGTCGTGGGCCGCCATGCCTTCGGCGACCAGTATCGCGCCACCGACTTCCTCGTGCCCGGCCCCGGCAAGCTGCGCCTCGTCTGGGAAGGCGACAATGGCGAGACGATCGACCGCGAGGTTTATCAGTTCCAGTCCTCGGGCGTCGCCATGTCGATGTACAATCTCGACGAGTCGATCCGCGATTTCGCCCGCGCCAGCATGAACTATGCGCTGGATCGCAAGTGGCCGCTCTATCTCTCCACCAAGAACACCATCATCAAGCAGTATGACGGCCGCTTCATGGACCTCTTTGCCGAGGTGTTCGCCACCGAGGGCTTCAAGGAGCGGTTCGCCGAAGCCGGCATTGAATATCAGCACCGCCTGATCGACGACATGGTCGCCTCCGCACTCAAGTGGAACGGCAAGTTCGTCTGGGCCTGCAAGAACTACGATGGCGACGTGCAGTCGGATCAGGTCGCGCAGGGTTTCGGCTCGCTGGGTCTCATGACTAGCGTGCTGATGACGCCGGACGGCAAGACCGTGGAAGCCGAGGCTGCGCATGGCACGGTGACGCGCCACTACCGCATGCACCAGCAGGGCAAGGCGACCTCTACCAACCCCATCGCCTCCATCTTCGCCTGGACCGGTGGCCTCAAGTTCCGCGGCAAGTTCGACGAGACGCCCGAGGTCACGCGCTTTGCCGAGACGCTCGAGCGGGTCTGCGTCAAGACGGTCGAGGACGGCCAGATGACCAAGGATCTTGCCATCCTGATCGGCCCCGATCAGAACTGGCTGACCACGGAGGCTTTCTTCGAGGCGATCCGCGTCAATCTCGAAGCCGCGATGAGCGACTGGAAGTAAGACCCTAGGCAAGGACACCACATTGGCGGCACGCCTCGCTCCTCCTCGCTGCGCCACCATGGCGCGCTCGCAAGGATGGGGAGCGTGTGTCGCCATGGTCGTTGACGGCGGCGAGGCCTTGCGCTCGCCGCCGTTCCAATTCTGGAGCATGCGGGCATGACCCCGCACGATCCCTTCAGCAGCCCGGCCTATAGCGACGCGCTGGTCATCCTGGGCGCCGCTGGGCTCATCATCCCGGCATTCGCGCGACTGCGCATCAGTCCGGTCATCGGGTTCATCCTCGTCGGCATGCTGGTCGGCCCCCATGGGCTGGGCCGGTTTGTGGGCGAAGTGCCGGCGCTCTACTATCTCACCATCACCGGCACAGACGCGGTCGAGACGCTCGCCGAATTCGGCATCGTCCTGCTTCTCTTCTCCATCGGCCTGGAGCTCTCTTTCAAGCGGCTGTGGAGCATGCGCGCGCACGTCTTCGGGCTGGGCGCGGCGGAACTGACGCTATGCGCGGGACTCATCGCGCTCATCTTCGTCGCCATCGGCAATAGCTGGGCGGCCGGCATCGGGCTGGGCCTTGCCCTCGCCCTCTCCTCCACCGCGCTGGTGCTGCCCATTGCCGGCACGCAATCGGCCGTTGGCCGCGCCGCCTTCGCCATGCTCCTCTTCGAGGATCTGGCGCTGGTGCCCATCGTCTTCGCGCTCGGTGCGATGGCGCCCAATGTGAGCGAGGAGGGCTGGACGAACCTCGCCACCGTCTTCGTTCAGGGCGCTATGACGATCACCGCCATGCTCGTCGCCGGCCGCGTGCTGCTGCCCAGCCTGTTCGCCCAGGCCGCCCGCGCCAAGAGCCCGGAGATTTTCCTGGCGGCAAGCCTGCTCATCGTCATGGTCTCCAGCATGCTGACGGCGCTGGTCGGCCTCTCGCCCATCGTCGGCGCGCTGGTGGCGGGCCTGCTCATCGCCGAGACGGAATATCGCGGCGA
>DASRXY010000223.1:0-2529 GCA_035654035.1 Sphingobium sp.
AGACGCTGGAGCTCTCGGCGGGGGTGCTGACCATGCTGATCTTCGGCGGCGTGGGCCGGCTGTACGGCGCCTTCGTGGGGGCCGCGTTCTACATGATCATGCACGACTATCTGGCGCGCGTTGACCCCACCTATTGGTACCTGTGGCTGGGCGTGCTGCTGATTGCCGTCGTCATGTACAGCAAAGGCGGCATTCTGGGCCTCGCCGACAAGCTGCTGGCATGGGGGAAGCGCAAATGAGCGAAGTGGTACTTGAAACGCGCGACCTCAATCGCAGCTTCGGCGCGCTGGTTGTCACCGACAAGGTCAACTTCACGCTGCGCGCGGGCGCCCGGCATGCATTGATCGGGCCCAACGGCGCCGGCAAGACGACCTTCGTCAACCTCTTGACCGGCAAGCTGCATCCTTCGTCCGGCGAGGTGCTGATGTTCGGCGAAACCATCACGGGACTCTCTGAATATCAACGGGTCAAGAAGGGTATGGCGCGCACCTTCCAGATCAACGCGCTGTTCATGGACATGACCGTGCTCGAGAATGTGGCGCTGGCGGTCAGCGAGCACCAGGGCACGGCGTGGCGCTTTTTCAGGCCGCTGGGCAAGATGGAGAGCGTCATCGAAGCCGCATACGAACAGCTTTGTTCGCTGGGCATCGAGGCCTACGCCACGCGTGCGGTGCGCGAGCTGAGCTATGGGCAGCAGCGCCTGGTGGAGATCGCCATCGCGCTCAGCCTGCGTCCCCGCATCCTTCTGCTGGACGAGCCGGCCGCGGGCGTGCCGGCCAGCGAAAGCGGCATCATTCTTTCCGCGCTCGACCGGCTCGATCCCGGCATCGCCATCATGATCATCGAGCACGACATGGCGCTGGTGTTCCGCTTCGCCGACGAGATCACTGTGCTCGAGCGGGGCAGGGTGGTGGCCCACGGCACTCCGCAAGAGATCTCGGTCAACGAGCACGTGCGTTCCATCTATTTCGGCGAGAGGCAGGTGGCCTATGGCTAACGATCTGGCATTCAACCGCGTCACCGCGGGGTACGGGCCGACGGTCGTCCTGGACGACCTGTCGCTCGATGTTGGCGCGGGCGAATGCCTAGCGCTGCTTGGACGCAATGGCGTGGGCAAGACCACGCTGCTGCTGACCGCCATGGGCCACACCGTCTGCTCCGGCGGTTCGGTGAAGCTCGGCGGCGTCGACATCACGCGCTGGCCCGTCTGGAAGCGCTCACGCTTCGGAATCGGGCTGGTGCCTCAAGAGCGCGAGATATTTCCCTCTTTGTCGGTTGAGGAAAACCTGCAGGTGGCGGCGCGCAGCGGGGGCTTCACGGTCGAGCAGACCTACGATCTGTTCCCGCGCCTGGCCGAGCGGCGGCGCAACAAGGGCAATCAGCTTTCGGGCGGCGAACAGCAGATGCTGTCCATCGGGCGCGCCATGATGGGCGGCCCCAAGCTGCTGCTGTTGGACGAGCCCCTGGAAGGCCTGGCGCCCGTCATTGTCGACATCGTCATCGCGGCCCTGCACCGCATCCGGCAGGAACAGAGCATCGCCATGATCCTGGTCGAGCAGCAGGCGCGGCTGGCGCTCGAGTTCGCGCCCCGTGCGGTCGTGCTGGTGCGGGGCCGCATTGCCTACGACGGGGCGAGCGCCATCCTGCTCGATGACCAGGACCAGCTCGATGCGCTGATCGGAGTGCGCAGCGAAGCCGCTGCCTAGCGAGAGCGGGCCGCGGCACAGGTTTGAATCGGCGCATGCCGGATCGCCGCATCCGTCCGGGACGCGGCTGTTCAGCGCGCGCCTGAACATGCAGCAAAAAAGGGTGTAACCACAAGGAGACTCGACCATGAAAATGCACAAGAAACTCATGCTGGCACTGGCGGTGTGCGCCATGTCGGCCACCGCGGCGGCGGATACCGTCAAGATCGGCCACATCGCGCCGTTCAGCGGGCCGTTCTCGGAGTACGGCCAGGAATTCCGCCGCGGCATCGACCTTTACCTGGAAAAGATCGGCGGCAAGGTCGACGGCCATGACATCCAGGTCATCGACCGCGACGAGGCGGGCGGCGCCGAGCGCGCCAAGCAGGTGGCCCAGGAGCTCATCATCCAGGACGAGGTGAAGTTCCTGGCGGGCCTGCAGTTGACGCCGGACGCCCTGGCCCTGGCGCCCATCATCACCAAGGCCAAGACGCCCACCGTCATCCTCAATGCGGCCACGGGGGTGATCACCCGCCGTTCACCGTACTTCGTGCGCTTTTCGTTCACGCAGTACCAGGGGGCGGCGACCATGGGCGACTGGGCGGCGCGCAACGGCATCAAGTCGGCCTATATCGCCGTCACGGACTACGCGCCGGGCATCGATTCGCTCGAAGCCTTCAAGACCACCTTCACCAAGGCCGGCGGCAAGGTGGTGGACGAAGTGCGCATGCCGATATCGACCACCGACTTCGGCCCCTACGTCCAGAAGATCAAGGACGCCAAGCCGGACGCGGTGTTCATGTTCACGCCTTTCGGCGCGCCGGGCGTCGCCTTCATCAAGACC
>DASRXY010000224.1:0-3248 GCA_035654035.1 Sphingobium sp.
ATGTCGTCGGCGGCCTCCATCAGCGCGCCCTCGGGCGTGGTGATGGCGGCGCGCTGCTGCGCCTGGGCAGGCAGCGCCGCGCCCAGCAGGCCCAGCGCCAGCACGCCCGCGGTTGCAAGCAGGGTTGTCCTCATGGCTCTATCTCTCTCCAGTTCAATCCAAGACCGCCCCCTCACCTGGGCAGCGCAAACACCACCAGCGATTCATTGTTCAGAGGCTTGCCGTCAGGGCCGCGCATGGCCGGGCCGCCAAGCCCGGCGCCTGCGGCGATGACGGCGACATATTGCCGGCCATCCCTGCCGCGATAAGTCACTGGCACGGTCATCGGCGCATATTGCAGTTCCTTTTCCCACAGGATCTTGCCGGTCGCCGCTTCGAAGGCGCGCAGGCGCCGGTCGGAGGTAGCGCCGATGAAGACAAGCCCGCCGGCGGTCACGATAGGCCCGCCAAAGGTGTTATTGCTGCCGGTCTCCTGCTTGTCTTCCGGCAGACCCTCGGTGATGCCGAGCTTACTGGCCCACAGGATGTCGCCGGTATTGGCATCCACCGCGATCAGCCGGCCCCAAGGCGGGCGGATGCACGGCAGGGTCATCCGCTGGCCGTCCTTGGTCTGGAAGGTCGCGGAGAAGGAGGAATAGGCCCCCGGCCCCTGGAGGCTGCCGCGATCGTACATCTGCGTGGAATCGGCGGTGCCCCTGCCATAGTCGCCCTTGGGATCGCGCTTCTCGATCCAGCCGATGCTGCCGCTCTCGCTGGTGTTGACGAAGACGATGCCCTTGCGCGGATCGGCCGCGCTGCCGCCCCAGTTGGAGCCGCCATTGTGGGGCAGGTTGATGGAGGCGCGGGGCGGATCGCCCGGATTGTGCATGAAGAAGGGCGTGAACGGCCCGCTATTGAAGAAAGTGCCGCCATAGCTGTCCAGCAGTGCCTTGCAGGCGGCGACATGCGCGGGCGTGGTGTCCTTCTCCGTCACGATGTCGGAGGGGGTCCAGTACATCCGCGAGAGTGGCTCGGGTTTCACGGGGATCGGTTGGGTTTTGGGATACCACTCACCCGGCACGTCGGCGATGGCGACGCGCTGCTCGTTCACGCCGTGGATCGGTTCGCCCGTCTCGCGGTTGAGGATATACATGAGGCCGGGCTTGCCGGTCTCCGCCAGCGCGGGGATCGTCTTGCCCTCCACCGTCACATCGAAGAGCACGGGCGGGGCGGGCAGGTCCCAATCCCACAGATCGTGGTGAATGGTCTGGAAGTGCCACTTATACTTGCCGGTCAGCGCGTCGACGGCGACGATGGAATTGCCGAAGAGATTGTTGCCCGGCCGGTCGCCGCCATAGTAATTGGGCGAGGGGCTGCCGATGGTCATGTAGAGCGTCTCGGTCTTGGGGTCGGCCGTGGTGTACCACACCCACATGTTGGTGCCCGAGCGACCCTTCCAGCCATCGTCCAGCCAGGTCTCGTGGCCGACCTCGCCGGGCTGGGGAATGGTGTTGAATTCCCACAGCTTCTTGCCGGTGCGCGCGTCATAGGCACGGCTGTTGCCGCTCGGTCCCTTGGGCATCTCGGCAGTGTTTGCGCCGATCACGAGCACATTCTTGTAGACCGAGGGCGGGTAGGAATAAGGCGTGCCGTCAATGGGCGCGATACCATCCTTGCCAAAGCCCTTGTCGAGCTGTCCGGTCGCCGCATTGAGCGCCACCAGGGCGCCGCCGGTGGAATAGAAAATCCGCGGCTTGATCTTGCCGTCGCCCGGCCAATAGCTCACCGCGCGGCGTACCAGCCCCTGCACGGGATGGCGCCAGATCTCGCGACCGCTGTCGGCTTGCAGAGCCACGACGGCATTGCCGATGGGCAGATACATGACATTGTCGATCACGATAGGGGCCGTGCCGCCCAGCAGGCCGGCGCCGCCTTCCGGACGCAGCCGGAAGCTCCAGGCCTGCGCCAGATTGGCGACGTTGGACGTGTTGATCTGGTCGAGCGGGGAGAAGCGGGTACCGGCGAGATCGCGCGCATAGCGCGGCCAGTCGCCGGGAGCGGGCGCCTTTCCCGGCTGGGCTTGCACGGCCGAGAAGACCGGCAAAAGCGTGACGGCACTCCACAGCAGCGCTTTGGAAACTCGCATGTTTATTCTCCTTCGACCCATTCTCGGCTTGCGGGCGCGGCTCCCGCGATCATGATCCAGATGCCGGTTCGCGATACCGGCGAAAGAACGGGCGGGGTACCCGGCCCCGCCCGTCTCAAGTCGGGCGCCTCCTCATTCCACGCAGGAGGCGCAGGGAACGATCAGAACTTCACCGTCGCACCGATGTAGAAGCGGCGGCCAAGCACGTCGTAGTTGCCGGCATCGTAGCGGCCACCCGGCAGCACGCCGTTTGCCGGATCGGCTGCGGTATCCACCGACATCAGCGGCGGGGCGCGATCGAACAGATTGTCGATGCCGAAGCGCAGCGTGGCGTCGCGCGTGATCGAGTAGGAGCCCGAGAGGCTGAACAGATCATAAGCGGGTGCGCCGGTGATCGTGGTGCCGCCCGCGCGGGTCACGGCCGTCACATGCGCGATGGAGGGCTTGTGCTGCCATTGCAGGCTCACCGTGGCCGGACCCACCGAATAGTTGAAGCGCGTGAAGAGCTTCCAGCGGTAGGAGCCCGCCTGCGTTCCCACTTCGCCGCCACCGGTGGTGCCGGCATAGTCGATCAGCGGCACCGCCACCTCGTCGGCCGTGGTGGCGAACTTGTCGAGATAGGTGAACTGCACATTGGTAGAGAAGCGGCCGGGAATGCCGATGCCGGCATCCTGGAAGCGCAGGCCCCAGTCAAACTGGACGTCGACGCCGGCAGTCTCGACCCGGCCGGCATTGCCGTAGTTCACCAGCACGTTCACCACATTGCCCGTCTGCGCGTCGCGGATGATGCGACTGCACGCATCGTTGACGACATAATCGGGATTGAAGGTGGACGTGTAGCACTTGCGGAAGACGGCGTTGACATTCTCCAGCGAGATGCCGCCCGAGAGCGTTACATTATAATAGTCTACCGCCAAGCGCAGGCTGCGCAGCCACGGGCTTTCGAAGGGCGAACTGATGACTGCGCCGATCGTGTAGGTCCGGGCTTCTTCCTCGCGCAGCGCACGGGCGCCCGAGGAAACGGCGAAGTAGAAGTCGTTGGTACCGGGGCCATAGACGCGGCCGGCCTCGTAATATTGGGCTGCGCCGGCGCCCATCATGGTGCGGCACAGCGCTTCTACCT
>DASRXY010000225.1:0-8792 GCA_035654035.1 Sphingobium sp.
AACAGGGCGGAGCCGATATTGGCGGCACCCTGCGCCACCAGCTCGCAGTTCGAGCGGTGCCGTCCGCCGCTCATGCTGTCCGCCACCACGGCGGAGAGCAGGCTCTCGATGGCGCCGAGCAAGGTGAAGGAGAGCGCGGCGGGCAGCACTGCCATGACATGCGCCGGGGAGAAGTCCGGCAGGTGCGGCGCCGGCAGCGCACGGGCAATGCCGCCGAAGCGCGTGCCGATCGTCTCCACCGGCAGGCGCAGCGCCCAAGCAGCGATGGCGCAGAGCGCCACGGCGATGAGGAAAGCCGGCCAGCCGGGCCGCCAGCGCCGACAGGCGGCGATCACCACGATGGCGCCGAGCGAGACTGCCACCGCCGCAGCGTTGACGCTGGGCAGTGCCGCCGCCAGCGCCTGGAGCTTGGGAAGAAAGGGTCCCGGTTCCGGGCCTGCCAAGGTGAGCCCGAGCAGGTCCTTGATCTGGCTGGAGAAGATGATGACGCCAATGCCCGCGGTGAAACCCACCGTCACCGGATAGGGGATGAACTTGACGAACGTGCCGAGCCGCAGCCAGCCGAGCGCCATCAGCATAAGGCCGGAGAGGAACGTGGCGAGCAGCAGCCCCTCGATGCCATGCTGCATCACCGTGGCGGCAACGAGCACGATGAAGGCGCCCGCCGGCCCGCCGATCTGGTAACGGCTGCCACCGAGCAGCGAGACAAGGAAGCCGCCGACGATGGCGGTATAGAGGCCGCGCTCAGGCGGCACGCCCGAGGCGATGGCGATGGCCATGCTCAGCGGCAGCGCCACGATAGCGACAGCAAGGCCGGCCAGCACATCTGTCTTGAAGCCGGCGAGATCGTAGCCCTCGCGCAGCACGGTCACGAGCTTGGGCGTGAACAACTCGGCGAAACTCGGCCGCCCGGCCTGCGCGCTCATGACGACGCCCGTCGCGACGCCGACCGAAGGCGTACGCCCCGTCCACCCTCCGGGCTCGGCATATCGTCGCCGATCAGTTCGACACCCGCGGCATTGAGCGCCTCCACAACCTTGGTCAGGCTGTCGACCAGCCCGCGCACATTACCCTCGCTCGCCTCCATGCGCTGGATAGTCGGCAGGGAGACGCCGGACAGCTCGGCAAGTTGGCGCTGGTCGATCCCGAGCATGGCTCGCGCCGCGCGCATCTGAGCGGATGTCATCATAATGTGTCATATAACATATGGTCATTCTGATGTATAGAACGTCAGTTATGATGTCGTATGACCTCCTACTGTTGACATAACACCACGACTCTGCCGGCGATCGGCCAAGGCATGCTTGCTGACCCCCAAGCTGCATGCGGCTTGCCTCATGCCCGCCAAAGGCGTAGGGGCAGCCCTCCAAAATAGCGTGTGCGACGCCTGTCCGCGCGCTTGGACTTTCTGAGGAGTTGAGCGCCATGGCGGCGAACTGGACGCCCGCAAGCTGGCGGGATCATGAAGGTCGGCAGATGCCCGACTATACGGACGCGGCGGCGCTGGCCGAAGCGGAAGCGCAGCTCGGCACGTTCCCGCCGCTGGTTTTCGCCGGCGAGGCGCGGGCGCTCAAGGCTGAGCTGAGCAAAGCCGTAGCCGGCGAGGCGTTCCTCCTCCAGGGTGGCGATTGCGCCGAATCCTTCGCGGAATTTCATCCCAACAACATCCGCGACACCTTCCGCGTGCTGCTGCAGATGGCGGTGGTGCTCACTTATGCCAGCAAGCTGCCGGTCGTGAAGGTGGGTCGCATGGCCGGCCAATTCGCCAAGCCGCGCTCCAAGCCAACCGAAACGCAGGCCGAGTTGGAGTTGCCCAGCTATCGGGGCGACATCATCAACGACATCGGCTTCAGCGCCGAGTCGCGTATCCCCGATCCGCGCCGGATGGTGCGCGCCTACAGCCAGTCGGCCGCGACGCTCAACCTGTTGCGCGCCTTCGCGCAGGGCGGCTATGCCAATCTGCACCAGGTCCATGCTTGGACGCTGGATTTCATGGGTCGCAGCCCCTGGGCCAAGAAGTTCCGTGAGATGGCCGACCGCATCGGCGAGGCACTGGACTTCATGAAGGCCTGCGGCATCGACGCAGAGACCGTGCCCCAACTCAAGGCGACCGCCTTCTACACCAGCCACGAGGCGTTGCTGCTGCCCTATGAGCAGGCGCTCACCCGGCGCGATTCGCTCACCGGCGACTGGTATGACACCAGCGCGCACATGCTGTGGATTGGTGACCGCACGCGCTTCCCGGGCTCCGCGCATGTCGAATATATGCGCGGCATCGGTAATCCCATCGGCATGAAGGTGGGCCCGAGTCTGGACGCCGACACGCTGCTGCGCCTGCTTGATACGCTCAATCCGGCGCGCGAGGCGGGCCGCATGACGCTCATCACGCGCTACGGCCACGACAAGATCGAGGCTGGCCTGCCGGCGCTGGTCCGCGCCGTGAAGCATGAGGGGCATCCGGTCGTGTGGTCCTGCGACCCGATGCACGGCAATGTCGTCACCGCGCCTAATGGCTACAAAACGCGTCCGTTCGAGCGCATCCTGGCCGAAGTGCGCGGCTTCTTCGCCGTGCATCGCGCCGAGGGCACCATTGCTGGCGGCATCCACGCCGAGTTGACCGGCCAGAATGTGACCGAGTGCACGGGCGGCGCGGTGGACGTGACCGAGCAGAGCCTCGCCGACCGCTATCACACCCATTGCGACCCGCGCCTCAATGCGGCGCAGAGCATCGAGCTGGCCTTCCTGCTGGCCGAAATGCTCAACGAGGAACTGGCCGAGCGCCGCAAGGACGCCGCCTGATCCAATGCCGGGCTCCGCTCAGGCGGGCCCGGCGTCACGCCGCTGGCCTGCCGGGCGTGTCCACGCCAAGGTCCGGCTGGCATGTCTCTCGACCGGTTGAACGAACGGCGGAGCGCCGATCACGAATGCTTCGCCGTGCTGCGCGCTCGCGTGCCTTTCCGCGTATCCACTTGATATCGCCAGGCTTACGCCAATCTAGCCGCCGCATAGCCCTACAAACGCCTGAATAAGGCGGGCGGCCTTGCGAAATCCGTTTTGTCTGCCAAATAGGTAGGCATGCTTTCGCAACGCACTCGCTATTCCATCCGGGCGCTTCAACATCTCGCGCGCCATTATGGCGAGGGACCCATCCAGCTCGCCGAGATCGCCTCCGCGCAAAACATCCCGGCCAAGTTCCTCACCGTCATTCTCTCGGAGCTGTCGCGTGCCGGGCTCGTCGCCACGATGCGTGGCCGCGACGGCGGCTATTGGCTGGCACTGGCGCCGGTTGACGTGCGCTACGGCGACATCCTGCGCCTCACCGACGGCTCGCTGGCACTGGTGCCCTGCGCAAGCCGCTTCGCCCACCAGCCTTGCAAGAATTGCGTGCCCGAGGAAGAATGCGAGCTGCGCCGCATCATGCTGCGCGTGCGCGACGAAACCGCCGCCATTCTGGATCGGCTGACGCTGGCCGACCGCTTCGACCTGAGCGAGGACGATCAACCCACATGACCCTGACTCTACACGGCATCCCCAATTGCGATACAGTGAAAAAGGCCCGCACTTGGCTGGAAGGCCGGGGCACGGTCCACGCTTTCCGAGACTACAAGAAGGCGCCGCCCACGCCCGAGGAGCTGAAGGACTGGACCAGCACGGTCGGGTGGGAGGTGCTGCTCAACAAGGCGGGCACCACCTTCCGCAAGCTGCCGGAGGCGGACAAGACAGGGCTGGACGAAGCAAAGGCGATTGCCCTCATGGTCGCCAACCCTTCGCTCATCAAGCGCCCGGTGGTGACAGGCGCCAAGGCGCTGCTCGTGGGCTTCAAGCCGGACCAATGGGACACGGCGCTGACCTGAGCGCGCACGGACGCACAGATAGCGCGCAAAGCTGAGCGCGTTCGTCCGGACAGCGTCCATATCCTCTGCCGTGCTCCTGCGCAGGCAGGAGCCCAGGCCAGCCATGCACAACGGCAGGATCATGCACCAAAGGCACGGAGGCCCATAGCTATCCCTTCGGCCCTGCCGGGGCTCCACCGCCGCCGCCTCTCTCTCGGCCAAGTTGAATTTGACTACTGGCCCCTTTCGTGAAATCGGCCTGTTATCAGAAGGAGTCCACCTATGCCCGGCCTGCGCCCCGATATCGATCCCGACGGTCTGCTCGAATATTCGGTGGTCTTCACCGATCGCTCGCTCAACCATATGAGCAAGGCGTTCCAGCACATCATGCGCGACATCCACGAGGTACTGTGCGGCGTTTATCATGCCGATCGCGCCGTGGTCGTGCCGGGCGGCGGCACCTATGCGATGGAGGCGGTCGCCCGCCAGTTCGCCACCGGCAAGACCGTGATGGTGATCCGCAACGGCTTCTTCTCCTATCGCTGGACGCAGATCTTCGAGGCGGGCTCGATCCCGGCGCACGAAATCGTCATGAAGGCCCGCCGCGTTGGCGAGGGGCCACAAGCGCCTTTCGCACCCGCGTCCATCGACGAAGTGACGGCGCGCATCCGCGCCGACAAGCCCGCCGTGGTCTTCGCGCCGCATGTCGAGACGGCCAGCGGCATGATCCTGCCCGACGACTATATCCGCGCCGTTGCCGATGCCGTGCATGAGGTGGGCGGGTTGTTCGTGCTCGATTGCATCGCGTCGGGCTGCGTCTGGGTCGACATGGAGAAGACCGGCGTCGACATCCTCATCTCCGCCCCGCAGAAGGGCTGGTCCGCGCCGCCTTGCGCAGGTCTCGTGATGATGAACCAGGCCGCGCTGGAGGCCTGCCGCGCCGCGCAGTCGACCAGCTTCGCGATCGATCTCGCCAAGTGGAACACGATCATGGAGGCCTATCTGAACGGCGGCCATGCCTATCATGCCACCATGCCCACCGACGCGCTGCGCACTTTCCACGCTGCCATGATGGAAACCAAAGCGCTCGGCTTCGAGACGCTCGCCGCCGCCCAATGGGAGCAGGGCAACGGCGTGCGTCGCATGCTCGCCGAGCGCGGCGTCCGGTCCGTAGCGGCCGAAGGATTCGGCGCGCCGGGCGTGGTCGTGTCCTTCACCGACGATCCGGAGGTGCAGGCCGGCCGCAAATTCCTGGCACTGGGCTATCAGATCGCCTCCGGCGTCCCCCTGATGGTGGACGAGGGCCCCGATTACAGCAGCTTCCGCCTGGGGCTCTTCGGGCTCGACAAGCTCAAGGACGTGCCCGCCAGCCTCGCGCGACTCGACAAGGCCTTCGCGCAACTGTTCTGAGTGGATTGCAAGTCGGCTGACCGGGTCGGAATTCGCGGTTCAGGCCGGGCGGCGACTTGACGGTGGAGGCAATCGCCGCTAATGGCCCGGCCTTCGCGCAGGCATGCGTCCGGTCTCCCCGGAGTCGCGCCGCCGGCAACAGTTTCGAATGAGTTGAGGACTTTAAATGGCAAATACGCCTCAGGCTAAGAAGCGCATCCGTCGCAACGAGCGTCGCGCCGCGATCAACGGCAGTCGCATGAGCCGCATCCGTACCCTCGTGAAGAAGGTCGAGGCCGCTCTGGACGCCGGTGACAAGAGCGCCGCGCAGGCCGCTCTGACGGTGGCGCAGCCGGAGATGGCGCGTGGCGTGGCGCGCGGCGTGCTGCACAAGAACACGGCGGCCCGTAAGTTCAGCCGACTCACCAAGCGCGTCGCCGCGCTCTAAAGCGCATTCTGGTCGACGCCGGGAGAAAGACGGCGCCGGACTCGCTCCGGCGCCGCTTTTCGTGCATGCGGAGCAGACGCGCTTCATCCCTGTGACACCGTGCTCCTGCGCAGGCAGGAGCCCAGGGCAGACGAGCACGCGGCGACCAGTCAGGCGTTTGTTCGCGCAGAAGCGCAGAGGACGCGGAGAAGAAAGAGCGGAGTCAGGTCGGCCTCGCGCACGTCGCAATCCACATCTTCGCGCATCCATAGCTTTCCATAGCGTCGGTACGCCGTGCATCCCGAGATGCCGCCCATTTCTCGGGCACCACTATGCCTGCGATCCGTACTGCTAACGCAAAAGAAGGGCCACACGCAGCGCACTGGCATGGGGCACATCCTCAGCATGTCGAGCGGGATCGACGATACAGCGCAACTCACGCCTTACCGTGCGCCGACCAGATCGCTCACGGCGCCGATCGACCCCGCTTAGCTGCTCAACCGCCCCCTCCCCTGACAGGGGTGCTCCGCTCCCGTGCGGCGCAGCGCTCTCGCTCTTAGTGCAACCCCGTCGCCGCCGAGCCGGCGTGCACTCTCTCAATGCGCCGCCGGTGCCCCCGCTTGGCCAGCCGACCGAGCACGCCAGGCCAGCAGGCCGAACAGCGCAATCGCCAGATAGCAGAGCAATGGCACATGGAAGGCAGCAAAGCGGCTGCCGGTGATGTCCGCCACTTGCGCAAAGAGCAGCGGCACCAGTGCGCCGCCGACAATGGCGAGGCAGAGCAGGCCGGACGTCGCCGACGCACTGGCGCGCGACCGCTCGATGGTGAGCGTGAAGATGACCGGAAACATGATCGAGTTGAACAAGCCCACGGAAATCGCCGCATAGCCCGCTACGGGCCCGCTCAGATTGGCAACCGCCAGGCAGAGCAGCGCCGCTAGGAGCGCGGCAAGCCCGAGCAGCGGCCCCGCGGACAAGCGGAGCAGCAGAACGGTGCCGGCGAAACGGCCGATCATGGCGCCGGTCCAGTAGAGGCTGACCATGCTGCCCGCCGCCACGGCGCTCAGTGCCATCACATTCTCCTGTTGCAGGAAATTGGCCATGACCGAGCCGATGGAGACCTCGGCGCCGACATAAAGGAAAATGGCAAGCGCGCCGAACAGTGCCCAGCGGTCGCGCAGTGCGTCCAGCACCGAGGCCGCGCCTTCCGCGCGCGGGCTGGCGCCATCGATCAGAGCGCGCTGGCGCCAGATAAAGAGGGCCAGCACCACGATCACCACCGCGATGAAGCCATAGGCCAGATCGATGCGGCTCAGCGAATAGGCGATTTTGGCCTCGGTCGGCGCACCGCCATCGAACAGCCCGCCTTTGAGCAGCGTATGCGCGGCCAGATAGGGGCCGACTACCGTACCCAGGCTGTTGAAGGTCTGGCTGAGCACCAGGCGGAAATGCGACCGCTCAGGGCGTCCCAGCGCGGCCGAGAGCGGATTGGCCGCGACCTGCAGCAGCGTAATGCCCGAGGCGATGACGAACAATGCCGCGAGCGCCACGCCATAGACACGCAGGGTCGTCGCGAGTGGCATCATGAGGCACCCCAGCACCATCACCGCCAGCGCGGTCACGATGGCACGCGAAGAACCGAGCCGGCCAAGCAAGGCGGCGGCAGGCAGCGAGACAATGCCATAGGCCATGAAGAAGGCGAACTGGGTGAGGAAGCTCTCGGTATCGGTGAGCGAGAAGATCTGCTTCACGGCCGGAATGAGGATGTCGTTCACCGAAGTGACGGCTCCCCAGATGAAGAACAGCACCGTCACATAGGCAAAGGCACTGCCCGAGCGCTGCATGGTCATCTCCGCTCCCCCCTCCGCGACGCCTGGTTAGCGCCTGTAATCGGCTTGATGACGAACATCAGCCTCCCGGGGACTCTGCGTCAACGCAAAACCCCTTTATCGCGGCGTTGCCTCGAAATTTTCGGAAGCCACATCCCTCATGCTCTCCTCATAAGCATGAAGGACAGCGCGGAAGGCCCGGTTAGAGGCTCGCGCCCGAGGCAATGTCGGGCTTGCTCGCCAGGTCCGGCGTGTCCGCCACACCGCCTGCGAGCACATAGCGCCGGTCGCAATAGCCGCAATCGACATAGCCATGCTCGTCGATTTCCAGGAAGACGCGCGGATGGCCGAGCGCTGCGGGAATGCCATGTCCCGAGCCGTCACAGGCGACTCGACGTTGATGGACGCGGATGATCTCGGGCGGTGCTTGCATGGGCTAGCGGTTAGCAAAGCCGCGCCGGCCGGGCAATATCCGTGCGAACGGCCTTTTTCAGCGCGAAAAGCGGCCGGAAAGGCACTTTCCCGTCCCGATCCGGGCAAGGCGGTGCTTTTGGGTTGAAATGATCGGTCCGCCCTGAAAGACGGCTTCTCGAAGCTGAATGTCGCTATCCAATGAGGAGCCAAAAATGGCGGTAGTACACGAAAAACTCCTCCCTATCCTCGAAGAGGTACTGCGGAGGAACGCGGGGGAATCTGAATTTCACCAAGCTGTCGAGGAGGTGCTCGAAAGCCTGGGCTGTGTGATCGCCAAACACCCCGAATATGCCGACAACGGCCTGATCGAACGTCTCTGTGAGCCCGAGCGGCAGATCATCTTCCGTGTGCCTTGGGAAGACGATAACGGCCGCCTCCACATCAATCGTGGCTTCCGCGTGCAGTTCAACTCGGCGCTGGGGCCCTATAAGGGCGGCCTGCGCTTCCACCCGTCGGTCAATGTCGGCATCATCAAGTTCCTGGGCTTCGAGCAGACCTTCAAGAACGCACTGACCGGCCTGCCCATTGGCGGCGGCAAGGGCGGCTCGGATTTTAATCCCCGCGGCCGTTCGGATCGCGAGATCATGCGCTTCTGCCAGTCCTTTATGACCGAGCTCTATCGCCACCTGGGCGAATATACCGATGTGCCGGCCGGCGACATCGGTGTCGGCGGCCGCGAGATCGGCTATCTGTTCGGCCAATATAAGCGCCTGACCAACCGCTATGAGGCGGGCGTGCTCACTGGCAAGGGCCTGATGTATGGAGGCTCGCGCGCGCGCACCGAGGCGACAGGCTATGGCTGCGTCTATTTCGTCGACCAGATGCTGCGGACGCGCGGCG
>DASRXY010000226.1:0-5730 GCA_035654035.1 Sphingobium sp.
CCAGGAAGCCGCCCATGCGCTTCTGCGCCTCGGCGAGCCAAGCCTTCTCGGAAAGCTTGAGATAGGCCGGCGCCTGGCTGCTCGGGACGGTCCACACGATGGCCGAGCGGGTGCCCGGCTGCATTGGCAGCAGCGCGAAGGGGCCGTCCGAATAGAAGATTTCGTAGGCGGTGTTCCCATGCGGCTCGTCATGATCGATTGCCGTGACCAGAGCGGCGTGCGCATAGGACCAGCGCGCTACTGGAATTCCTGCCGCCTGTCGCGTGGGGCTGCCGCGCCCTTCCGCTGCCACGAGCAGGCTGGCGGCCAGTGTCTCGCCGCTGGCCAGACGTATCGTCACGGCATAATCGTCGCGTGTCACGTCCAGCGCGCGGTCGGGCTGAAACCGCGTGAGCGCCGGCACTTCGTTGGCCGTGGCATCGAGAGCCAGCCGCAGCCGGCGATTCTCGACCATGTAGCCCAGAGCACCGTCGTCCGGATCGGGCGCGAAATCGAGCGCGCCGCCCGAGAGGCCCTCGCTCACCCAGATGCGATCGATGCCGCAGCATTGCCCGGTGAGATGGGGCGCGACGCCGATGGCCTCGAACATCTGCCAACTCGCGCTGGCGATGGCCGAAACGCGCCCGTCGAAACCCGGCGCCGTAGTCGCGACGGGATCGGCAGGATCGATCACCGCACAGGTCACGCCATGGCGTCCCAGCGCAATGGCGAGTGTCAGGCCGACAAGGCCGCCTCCCAGAATGATGACGTCGAAGCGCTGCATGGCTTCCGTCTCTAGCGGGAATTCGCGGGAAAGCGAATGGGGAAGATGGGCTGCGCGTACATCATGTGGCGGCGCGGAGCAGCCATGGCGTTTGGCGCGAGTTGCACGGGCGAGCCGACATCGGCGCGTGGCCCCACGCCGCTCCGCTGGCCGCGTCTTGGTCTTGGGCCTGGGGTGGGGCGCAAGGAACCGGCTCCGTGCTGGATGGTGCGATGTCGTCGGACGCAACGTAGGGCGCATGCGCAAATATGTGCGGAGGCAGATTGCCGTGGCCAGGCGTTCGCTATTGTAGTCCGCCGCGGTTCAATGGCTCCGGCAGTCGCCGCATTTCGGTTTGCATCTCGGAGAAGCTAATATAGATGTAGAGAAAATGCATGTTATGGAGTCGCGCGTGTACGACCGAGCCGAGCTGGTGGATGAGACGAGCCTGCGTGTGCTGGTGGAGCGCTTCTATGCCCGCGTTCGCCAGGATCCCGAGCT
Organism: Sphingobium sp.; assembly: GCA_035654035.1. Classification (GTDB taxonomy): domain Bacteria; phylum Pseudomonadota; class Alphaproteobacteria; order Sphingomonadales; family Sphingomonadaceae; genus Sphingobium. Next base: position 1,244 of record DASRXY010000226.1, read on the forward strand.
GGGCCCGATCTTCAACGATGCCATCGACGATTGGCCCGAGCATCTCGACAAGCTGACGGCCTTCTGGTCCTCGGTCATGTTCGCGAGCGGCCGTTACAAGGGCAATCCGATGGCCGCGCACATCAAGCATCGCGCCCGGATCACGCCGGAGTTGTTCGATCGCTGGCTGGGACTATGGCAGCAGACCACGGACGAGGTGATGGGCGAGGAGGCCGCGCGCGACCTCCAGTTCAAGGCCTCGCGCATCGCAGAGAGTTTGCAACTGGGCATGTTCTTCCGGCTCTGAGCCAGTCTTCCGAGGAGCGCTTCATGCCGATCCAGCCCTATCGCACGACAGCGGTGTTCGATCAGGATAGCCTGCCGCAGGCCCTGCGCCAGCGGCATAACACCAAGGCCGGCGTGTGGGGTGTGGCCCGCGTGCTCGAAGGGCGCGTGCGGCTCCACTATCTTGATCCGCCCAGCCGGATCGATCTCGATCCAGAGACGGCGGGCCTGTTGCTGCCGCAGCAGTTGCATTATGTCGAGTTGCTGGGGCCGATGAAGATGCAGGTGGAATTCTACGACCAGCCGCCAGAGATCTAAGGGCGCTCCTTTCGCGCGCCCATGCGCTTGCCCCGCCTAGAGGTGCCCATGACGGACTTCATCCTCGCCCGCGCGATCCATGTACTGGCCGTACTCCTGTGGATCGGCGGACTAGCCTTCGTCACCACCGTGGCCACGCCGCTCGTCCGCCACAGCCAGTCGCCGGCGCGGCGCATGGCAGCCTTCCATGGGTTCGAGCAGCGCTTCGCTCCGCAGGTGCGCATCTGGGTGTTGCTCGCGGGGGCGAGCGGCTTCTGGATGGTTTATCGCGCGGACATGTGGAGCCGCTTCACTGAGCCGCGCTTCTGGTGGATGCACGCGATGGTCGGCCTGTGGGCTGTTTTCATGACGACGCTGTTCGTCATCGAGCCGCTGGTTCTGCGCCGGCGCCCCAAGCAGCCCGCCGATCCCGTCGCGAATTTTGATCGCCTGGAACGCATGCACCGCCTGCTGCTGGCGGTGGCGATCATCACGCTCCTTGGCGCCGTGGCTGGGAGCCATGGACTGATGTAACGACGCGGGATGTGGGCGCCGAATGGGATGGCTGGCGGCGCGCTTGTCATTGCAGCCGCCACGCGCCTGTCATGCGAGCCCATGAGTGCATCCGTTTCAACTCCGTTCGTACCGAGCTTGTCGAAGCCGCCCTTTCTTCAGCGTGATTGAAGGAAGGAGAGCCGTCGCCAACCGCAGCGGGTGCGGTTTGAACGGACTTTGAGGGGCAGGGGAGACTGGGTCTCTCTTTGGGTTTCGGCGGGCGTGTGATGTTTCGAACCCCTCGCCGCGCGGTTTCGTCCGCCGTTCTGGGAGTGGCGAGCAGACATGTTGCTGGCGCCGATATCCTGGATTAGGATATATCAATATCATGAGCGAAAATAAGATTTGTCATGAAAGAAATGATGCTATGATAATGGGGCTGTTTTCCGCCCTCTGCGTCGGCTTGAAAATCAGAGATTTTCTTTCAAAAATACTCCCATCTGTCGTCCCGGATGCGCGGCCCGGCATCACGCGCTCTTTTTCGCCCGCGCGGGTGTCATGACGTCTCCAATGCCGCCCTCCCATGCGTCCGCCCCGGCCGGAGACCACGACGTGCTGCTCGCCGAGCTCAATATCCTGCTGGAGGCTGAGCGTGCTGGGGCCAAGGTGGCGCTGGCCAGCCGCAAGGGCGCGGCCGGGCCGGCGCATACCGCCTTGATGGACGTGGTGCGGGGGGACGAGGCGCGCTGGTGCGCCATGCTTTCCCGCCAGATCAGGCGGTTGGGCGGGGTGCCATCGGAGGCGACGGGCGCCTTCTACGAGAAAGCGCTGGCGATTGCCGATCCGCTCGAGCGTCTTGCCTTCCTCAATCGCGGTCAGGTCTGGGTGGTGCGCCGACTCGATGCGCTGATGCCGCTCGCCAATGACGCGGCGTTGCGCGTGGACCTGCGCGAGATGGCGGAGAGTCACCGCGCCAATATCGGCCGCACGGAAGTTTTTCTGGCGACAGCGGCTGGCGGCAAATTTAATGCAAAATAATTGCGTGAATTAAGGAAAAACATGATCTTTGTTGCCGATTTGCTGAGTGCTATCCGGAAGCCGGAAAGACGATCCTCGCGTTCTGAATGACGACCGGCCCTTCGGAGACCCGATCGGCCGGAGTTGGTGGCTGTCCGGCCTCCATCCAGTGCTGTTGCACACCCGTAGATGATCGTCTTCCGATGACTGATGGAGGCAATCATGGCCGAGAAAGTTGCAGCAGCCAGCCCGTTCCGGGCGCCGGGGGAGAGCGCGCACGCGCAGGGCCATGGGCACGGTCATGACGGCAAGCCGTCCTTCTTCATTCGCTGGTTCATGTCCACCAACCACAAGGACATCGGCACACTCTACCTGATCTTCGCGATCTTCTCGGGCGTGGTGGGGGCCGCCATCTCCGGCATGATGCGGCTGGAGCTGGCCGCGCCGGGCATCCAGTATCTACCGCTCTGGGCCGGCAGCGCCAATGATGCGGCCGCGCTGCACCTGTGGAACGTGCTCGTCACCGCCCACGGCCTCATCATGATCTTCTTCGCGATCATGCCGGCCATGGTGGGCGCGTTCGGCAACTGGTTCGTGCCGATCATGATCGGCGCGCCGGACATGGCCTTTCCGCGCATGAACAATATCAGCTTCTGGCTGCTTATCCCGGCGTTCCTGCTGTTCGTGGGCTCGGCCTTCGTGCCGGGCGGCTCGGGCAACGGCGCGGGGACCGGCTGGACACTCTATGCGCCGCTGTCCACCATCGGCTCGCCCGGACCCGCCGTGGACATGGTGATTCTCTCCATGCACCTGGCCGGCGTCTCGTCCATCCTGGGCGCGATCAACTTCATCACCACCATTTTGAACATGCGCGCGCCGGGCATGACGTTGCACCGCATGCCGCTGTTCTGCTGGTCGATCCTCGTCACGGCCTTCATGCTGCTGTTCGCGCTGCCGGTGCTGGCGGCGGCCATCACCATGTTGCTGACCGACCGCAACTTCGGCACGGTCTTCTTCGATCCCGCCGGCGGCGGCGACCCCATGCTCTATCAGCATCTCTTCTGGTTCTTCGGCCATCCGGAGGTATACATCATGATCCTGCCGGGCTTCGGCATCATCAGCCAGGTGACCTCCACCTTCAGCCGCAAGCCCATCTTCGGCTATCTCGGCATGGTCTATGCCATGGTGGCCATCGCCATCATCGGTTTCCTCGTGTGGGCGCACCACATGTTCACCGTGGGGCTCTCGCTCAATGTGAAGCTTTATTTCTCCGCAGCATCCATGGTGATCGCGGTGCCGACCGGCATCAAGATCTTCTCCTGGATCGCGACGATGTGGGGTGGCACGCTCACCTTCCGGACACCGCTGCTATGGGTGCTGGGTTTCATCTTCATGTTCACCATCGGCGGCGTGACCGGTGTGGTGCTCGCCAATGGGGGCGTGGATGACGCCCTGCAGGACACTTATTATGTGATCGCGCACTTCCATTATGTGCTTTCGCTCGGCGCGGTCTTCTCGCTCTTTGCGGCCTTCTACTACTGGTTCCCCAAAATGACGGGACGCATGTACAGCGAGCTTCTGGGCAAGCTGCATTTCTGGACCTTCTTCATTGGCGTGAACGTGCTGTTCTTCCCCATGCACTTCCTGGGTGTGAGCGGCATGCCCCGCCGTATCCCGGACTATCCAGCGGCCTACTATCTGTGGAACCATATCGCTTCCATTGGCTATGCGGTCGCGGCCTTTGGGATGGTCTTCTTCTTCCTCAACATCGCCTGGTCCCTGCTGCGCGGCGCGCCTGCCGGCGACAATCCCTGGGGCGACGGCGCGACGACGCTCGAATGGAGCCTGTCGAGCCCGCCGCCCTATCATCAGTTCCAGACGCTGCCGGAGATCCACTAACCAGGGCAGAGGAGGCCGGCCGCTGGGGTGCTGCTCAGGGGTGTCCTTTAGGAGCGGGCATTTTGAGGCATGATCGATAAGCTGTCGTCCTGCTCAGAGCGGGTTCCAGGGCAGCGGTAGCGAATGGACCCGCGCCTGCGCCGGAGGAGCGAAAGGTTTGAAGAGGCGGATATATGGTCGGGTGCGCGGGATGGCACACTTGTCGCATCATTCCCGCTGCATCCCGTGAGGACGGGAGAGACAAGCCCGGTCGCGCCTGATAGATGGGCGCCATGGCTTCCCTCCTGCCCTGGCGGCGACCCGAGCTCGCGATCGATTTCGGAACCGCAAATCTCCGCGTGATCCGGCGCGATGAAGGCGTTGTCTTCGATGAACCCTCGCTGTGCTGCTTCGCGGGCATGGACCGGGTGCCGAGTCTGGTGGCGGCCGGCGCCGCCGCGCAGGTGATGGTGGACCGTACCCCCGGCCGGCTCGCGGTACGGCGACCGCTCAAGCGTGGCGTGCTCCAGGATATC
>DASRXY010000227.1:0-3780 GCA_035654035.1 Sphingobium sp.
GACCGGGCTACGTTCTGCGCCGTGCTGGAGACGCTCCGCGCCGAGCGGAACCTGCCTGACCCGGAGCGCTGGGAGGTGGCGGTGTGCCATGCGCTCGAAGGCAGCGGCAGGGCGCCGCGTGTGCGGACGAACTGGCCCGAGCAGCTCACGCCCGCCGATGAACGCGCCATTGCCAATCTCACCGCCATGGCCATCGAGCGTTGCGCGCTGCTGGAGGAGCACAGCGCTGCCCATGCCGCCATCAAGTCCGAGCGGCTCAAGACGGCGCTGCTCTCTTCGCTCTCGCACGATCTGCGCACGCCGCTTGCTGCCATTGCCGCGACGGCGGGCACGCTGCGCAGCTATGGCGGCATGATCGAACCGGGTGACCGGACGGAGATGCTGGAGACGATACTGGAGCAATGCCGCCGGCTGGATGCGTTCACCGGCAAGTTGCTCAGCCTGGGGCAACTGGAAGCAGGGCTACCGGCGGATCGCTTCGAGACAGTGGACGTGGAGGAAGTGCTCGGTTCCATCCTGGCGGCACAGCGCATCACCTTCCCCGAGCGGCGGATTACCCGCCGGATCGGCTCGGGCGCGATGCTGACACGGGCCAGTCCCGTACTGCTGGAGCAAGTGCTCGCCAATGTGCTGGAAAATGCGCTGCGTTACAGCGAGCCCGGCACGGAAGTGCGCGTCACGCTCGATTGCGAGGGCGCCAGGGTGGTGATTACCATCGCCGATCAGGGCTGCGCCATTGCGCCGGCGGACATGCCGCACATTTTCGAGCGCTTCTTCCGGGGCAGCAATATCGGCGGGCGATCTGGCCATGGCCTGGGCCTTGCCATCACCAAGACATTTCTCGATCTGATCGGCGGCGAGGTCTTTGTGACCAGTCCGGTGCGGAAGGGGCGCGGCACGCTGGTGCGCATCCTGCTGCCGCGCCTGGCGCCGGACGCCGCGGAGGAGGCGCATGAGTGACAAGGTCCTGATCGTCGATGACGAGCCGGTCATCGCCAAGAGCCTGCGCCCGGCACTGAGCGCCCAGGGCTATCAGACGCAGGTGGCCCGCACCGCCGCCGAAGCGCTGCGGCTGGCGCGGCTCACGGCCTTCGATTTGGTGCTGCTCGATCTGGGCCTGCCGGATGCCGACGGCAAGGATATCATCGGGGCGCTGCATGCGCTCAGCAGTTGCTCGGTCATCGTGCTCTCCGCGCGGCATCTGGAGAGCGAGAAGGTCGCCGCGCTCGACAAGGGCGCCGACGATTATCTCGACAAACCCTTCGGCATCGATGAGCTGATGGCGCGCATCCGCGTGGCGATGCGGCGCAAATCGGCGGAGCCGGCCGGTCCGGCAGTGCTTGCGGTCAAGGACTTCCGCATCGATTTCGCGGCGCGCCGGGTGACGCTGCGCGGCCGCGAGATCAAGCTCTCGCCCAAGGAATATGCGCTGCTTGAATGCCTGTGCCGCCATGCCGGGCAGATCGTGACGCGGCGCCAGCTGCTGATTGCGGGCTGGAACAATCCGGTGGCCGACGAACAGAATCTGCGCGTCTACATGACGCTGCTGCGCCAGAAGCTGGAGGAGGACAAGAGCGATCCGCGCCTGATCGTGACCGAGACGGGTGTGGGCTATCGCTTCGTGGCGGAGGATTGAAGCGGGGAGGATTGGCCGGCGGTCAGGACCAACGTGCTTCTGCGTAGGCAGGAGCCCAGGGCGGTTCCGTGCCCCCGCGCGGATTCATCCCGCGCCCCTCTCTAGCCTCGGCTTGCCCTCACCACGCCCCATAGCCCCTGAGCCTAGTGAACGTGAACGGCCCTTCTTCGCTTTCCAACCTCTTTGAAAACAAGAGACGGCCTTGGACCGGCAGGAACCCACAAGGCGCGGCTGCCGGGGACGCTCTACCCGAACGCCCCCACTGCGCGCCCGCACCGTCAGCTCGCGGGTGTCTCGCATGCATAGGCGGCGGGGTCGTTCTCATCGCCCTTGCCGGTGAACTTGGCGACCTTGGGCCAGGCGCAGAGGAGGCGCTTCATTGGGCTGTTGGCCTTCGTCGCGACCAGTGTCTCGGGCGCCTTGTCGGTTTGCACCCATTGATCGAGCGTGCCAAGATTGTCGACCAGGTCAGCACCCGCGCCGCCCCGGCAATGACCCACGCCCGGCGCCATGAACAGGCGGATGGCATTGGTAGCTCCTGGCGTCGCCTTGAGCGCGGCCTGATAATAATCGGCGGTGGCGACAGGGCTCGGGCCCGGATCGGATTCGCCGTGCCACAGTAGCAGCTTGCCGCCCTTGGCAATGAAGGCGGCGAGATCGGGATTGCCGGCCTCGTACATCTTGCCGAACGCGCTGCCGCGTGCCTCGGGCACGTCACGATCGGCGGTGAACTGGTTGAAATCCACCGCACGGTCGCCCCACAGCAGGTGTGAGAGGCCGGGCATGCCGCCGCCATTGGCCTGGGTGGTGCCGGCGCCGTCCGTGCCGATGAACATGCTCCAGCCGGTCTCGCCCCCCTTGCTCAGCGGCAGCATGGCATAGCTGCCATCCGGTGCCTTGAGTCCCCGGTAGAGCGTTTCCAGCGCATCGGCCTGGCCGTCCGTGAGGCAGGAGTCGCCGGATTGACCAGCTTTGCAGACGAGCGTCTTGGGGCTCCAGTTGCAGCGCGCCGGATCGGCGATGACGCCGTCTTTGAGCCCGTCCTTGGCGTCGCAGGCGCCCAGCACGGCGTCATTCACCAGCTTGAGCTGTGGGGCCGAAAAGCCGCCGGCGGCCGCAATGACCTTGTTGCGCAGCACGGCGCTGGTCTGCACCTGCAGCGTATAGACCGGGGCTTCGGCGATGATGGCGTCATAATCCTCGGGGAAGCGCTGCGCTTCCATCAGCGCCATGCGGCCGCCGGTGGAGCAGCCGTGGAAATAGGCCTTGTCCTGCTTGCGGCCATAATAGCGCTCCACCACCGCCTTGCCGGCGACGGTCATGCGGTTGATGGCGCGATAGGCGAAGTCGGTGACGGCTTCGGAATTGGCCGTCCAATCCGTATCCCAAGGCGAAGTGGAAGGATGGCCGCCATCGGTCTGCGCCGTCGCATAGCCTGCCTTGAGGCCCGGCGTGGCCGACATGAGCGTGATGTTGCCGGCCCAGCCGCCACCACCCAGGCCAAGCAGCTTGCCGTTCCACTGCTCGGGGAGGCGATAGACAACGCCGATCTTAGAGCCCTGCACCGGCGAGAGCGTGGCCGAGACCTCACAGAAGGCGGGCATGCCCTTGGCTGCATCGGTCGCGATCCATTTGGTGGCGATGGTGGTGGCGCTCTCAATTTTGGCATTGGCGAGCGCGGTACAGCCGGCTTCGCCGCCGGCCTGGGCGTGGGCCATGGCAGGAAGCGCGCCCATGGCGCTCGCCAGCAGGGCATGGGTCAGGATTCGGCGCATCGCATATCTCTCCTCAGGCGGCCTGTTTGCCTCTGACTAGCGACCCGCGCGAGGCACGCAAAGAGGCAAGTTGATCTTGTCCAATTGCGTGTCCTGCCGTCAGGGGGGCTCTGCGCCGCGCGACCAACTGGACAGCGCGCGCCCGTCGCACTATCGGCCAGCCATGACGGCTCATCATCCCGACTCCATCCTCATCGTCGATTTCGGCAGCCAGGTGACGCAGCTCATCGCACGGCGCGTGCGTGAGGCAGGCGTCTATAGCGAGATCGCCCCGTTCAGCCAGGCGGAGGCCGCTTTCCGGCGCATGAAGCCGCGCGGCATCATCCTCTCCGGCTCTCCGGCGAGCGTGCCCGAAGCCGGGAGCCCCCG
>DASRXY010000228.1:0-8129 GCA_035654035.1 Sphingobium sp.
AAGGCCGGGCTGCATTACGTCTCGATCAACATCGCCACCTCGCTGCTCTTCCTGATTGGCGCGGCGCTGATCTACGGCGTGACCGGCACGCTCAACATGGCCGATCTTGCGACCCGCATCCCGCTTGTGACCGGCTCGGACCTGGCGCTGCTCCAGGGCGGCATGGCCATTCTGGGCATCGCTTTCCTCGTCAAGGCGGGCATGTGGCCACTGGGCTTCTGGCTGCCGCGCACTTACGCCGCCGCTGTGCCCCCGGTCGCCGCGATCTTCGCGATCCTGAGCAAAGTCGGCATCTATGCGGTGCTGCGCGTCTATCTGCTGCTGCTCGGCGGCGACGAAGGCTGGACGGCCAGTTCCGGCGAGGAATGGCTGCTGTTCGGCGGCATGGCGACCATCGCCTTCGGCGCCATCGGCGTGCTGGCTGTGCGCACCCTCTCGCACGTGGCGGGCTATTGCGTCATCATCTCGTCGGGCACGCTGCTCGCCACTATCGGCGCGGGCGAAGGCGCAGTGCTGGCAGGCGCGCTCTTCTATCTCGTCAGTTCCACCCTGGCGGTCAGCGCCTTTTATCTGCTCATCGAGCTGGTGGAGCGACGCGAGGGCGACACCGCCCTCCAGACCGGCGGCGCAGTGTTCGACGATGAATATACCATCGCGCGTGGCGATCAGGAGGACGAAATCGGCATCGTGATCCCTGCCACCATCGCCATTGTCGGCGGCGGCTTTGCCTTCTGCGCACTGCTGATCGCCGGCCTGCCCCCGCTCTCGGGCTTCATCGCCAAGTTCGCCATCATTGACGGGCTGCTCGGCCTCGATGACGGCGTGGCGACACCGATCTGGTGGCTCATCGGGCTTATCGTGGTCTCCGGCATGGCAACACTCATCGCCACCACACGCGCGGGCATCGACCTCATCTGGACGCCCTCGGACAAGCCGCAGCCGGTGCTGCGGATGGCCGAGGCGTTGCCGGTGGGCATCCTGCTCGCCGTATGCCTGGGGCTGATGGTCTTTGCGGGCCCCACCATGCGCTACATGGAGCGCGCCGGCCAGTCGCTCACGGACCGGCAGGGCTATATCCGCTCCGTCCTCAGCGCACCGCCCGCCGGCGCAGGGAGCATGCAGCCATGATACGGCGCCTGCTGCCCTACCCGCTGCTCGCGATCGGCCTGTTCGTGATGTGGCTGCTGCTCACCCAGTCCTTCTCGCCGGGCCAAGTGCTGCTCGGCATTCTTGTCACGCTCTTCGCCACGCGGGCGATGGCCGCGCTCCAGCCCGAGCGCTCGCCGATCCGCTCCTATCGAACGCTGTTCAGCCTGGCCCGGGACGTGATCGGAGACATCATCCGGTCCAACATCGCCGTGGCGCGCCTCATCCTTTCGCCGCGCAAAAAGCGTGTCTCCGGCTTCATCCGCCTGCCGCTTACGCTGAGCGACCGCCACGGCCTAGCCCTGCTGGCGCTCATCATCACGGCGACACCGGGCACCATTTGGGTGGATTTCAACCGGCGGCGCGGCATGCTCCTCATCCATGTGCTCGATTTGGTCGACGAGGAGGCGTGGATCCAGCTCATCAAGACCCGCTACGAGGCCCGGCTGATGGAGATCTTCGAATCATGACCACCCTGATGCTCGCCTGGGTGATTACGGTGGCGCAGGTCATGCTCGGCATGGCCATGCTGTGCGTGGCCTATCGCCTCATCATGGGCCCGCGCGCGCAGGACCGCGTGCTTGCGCTCGATACGCTTTATGTCAACGCCATGCTGATGTTGCTGACCTTCGGCATCCAGACCGGGCGGACACTCTATTTCGAGGCAACGCTCATCATTGCCCTGCTCGGTTTCGTGGGCACGGTGGCGCTGGCCAAATTCCTCATGCGCGGCGAGGTGATCGAATGATCCAGGCTCCCGACCTCCCCGGCTGGGCGGCGCTGATCGTAGCGCTGCTGGTGCTCGCAGGCGCCACAATGACGTTGATCGGCTCACTCGGGCTGCTGCGGTTCAAGACCTTCTATGAGCGGGTCCATCCGCCGACGCTGGGCAGCACGATGGGCATGGCGCTGATCGTGCTGGGGTCCATCGTCTGCTTCTCGGTGCTGCGCGCGCGTCCCTCCGTGCATGAAATCCTGATCGGCATCTTCATGACCGCGACGACCCCCATTGCCTTCATGCTGCTGGCGCGCGCGGCGCTCTATCGTGATCGCGCCGAACAGGGCCTGGAGCCGCGCGATGGCGCCGATCGCTCCTAGAGTGCGTCGGTCACGCGCCCGCGCAGGAGCACGGGTCCATGCGATAATTCCAGTTCCAGTGACGCTCAGGCGGCGCGGCGATGCGCCTCACCGGATGGCGCCGCCGCATAAACGCAGCGCTGCGTGCGCTCGTCGCGCCGGGTGACGATGAGCCGGTCCATGTCCACCAGCTGCTGGATTTCACGCAGCACCAGCGCATGTTCCAGTCCGAACGTCCGCGCGAAGCTCCGGCTATCCGCCACGATCTTCAGCGCGAGCGCGGCGAGGATGCCCCCGCCCAGCGGCGAGAGCGCCGGATCGGCCGCGCAGACGGCCTCCACCTGCGCCATGTAGCGGACGGCGGCATCGTGCATGTCCGACATGGTGCCGCCCTAGGCTGCCACGCTCTGCGCGCGCTTGCGGAACGAGACGATCACCGACTTGGAGGTGGGCGTGAAGCTCTCGTCGCCGAAGGTAGAGAGCGGCACCAGGCAGTTCAGCTCGGGATAATAGCCCGCCACACAGCCGCGCGGAATGTCGTAGGCGACAAGGCTGAAGCCCTCCGCCACGCGACTGACGCCGTCGTCATGCTGACCCACCACATCGACCACGTCCCCGGACTTGGCGCCGATCGCTTCCAGGTCCGCCGGGTTCACGAACACGATGGTCCGCTTGCCGTAGATGCCGCGGTAGCGGTCGCTCATGCCGTAGATGGTAGTGTTGTACTGATCGTGCGAGCGGAAGGTCTGGAGCACAAACAGCCCCTCACCGCTGCGCGCCACCTGATGCTCAACGGCATCGGGCAGCGGGCCGGTGAAGAAAGTCGCCTTGCCGGTCTTGGTGTTCCATTCGCGGTGCGCGGCGCTGTTGCGCAGATGGAAGCCGCGAGGCTTGCGCACGCGTGTATTGTAATCCGTAAAGCCGGGAATGACGCGCGCGATCCGGTCACGGATCAGGTCGTAATCGTCCGCTAGCGCGGCCCAGTCCACCACGTCCGAGCCGAGCGTCGCGGCAGCAATGCCTGCGACGATCCGCACTTCCGAGCGCAGTTCCGGCGAGGCGGGCGGATTGATGCCGCCCGAGCCGTGCACCATGCTCATGCTGTCCTCGACCGTGACGATCTGGGAAACGCCCTTGCTGTTGCGGTCGATCTCCGTGCGTCCAAGGCAGGGCAGCAGGAAGCTGACGGCGCCCGGCACCAGATGCGAATGGTTGAGCTTGGTGGCGACATGCACGGTGAGCTTCTGGCTGGCGAGCGCCTTGCCGATCAGTGCGCTGTCCGGCGTTGCACGCGCGAAATTGCCGCCCAGGCCAATGAATGCCTGCGCCGAGCCATCCAGCATCGCGCCGATCGCCCCGAGCACATTATGCCCCGGCTTGCGCGGCATGGACACGCCGAACTCGCGCTCCAGCGCATCGAGTAGTGCCGTGGGCGCCTTCTCGTGAATGCCCATGGTGCGGTCGCCCTGCACGTTGGAGTGGCCGCGCACCGGGCAGAGGCCCGCACCGGGCCGGCCAATATTACCGCGCAGGAACATGAGATTGGCGATCTCGCGGATGGTCGGCACGCTATGGCGGTGCTGGGTCACGCCCATCGCCCAGGAGCAGATGACGCTGTCCGCGCCGAGATAGATTTCCGCCATCGCCTCCATGTCGGCGCGGGCGAGACCGGACTGATCCTCGATGGCCTCCCAGCTCGTCGCGTCAACAGCGGCGCGATAGCCGTCGAAATCGACGCTGTGCTCGGCCAGGAACGCCCGATCGAGCAGCGAGGGTTCACCGGCGGCCTGCGCGGCGTCCTCGCGTGCGAAGATGGCCTTGGCGATGCCGCGCACCGCCGCCATGTCGCCACCCAGGCGCGGCTGGAAATAATGGGTCGCCACCTGCCCGCTGCCGCCGTGAAGCATCTCCACCTTGCGCTGCGGATCGGCGAAGCGCTCCAGGCCGCGCTCCTTCACCGGATTGAGCACCACGATGCGCGCGCCCCGCTCGGCGGCGCGACGCAGGTCGCCCAGCATGCGCGGATGGTTGGTCCCCGGATTCTGCCCGATCACGAAAATGGCGTCCGCCTTCTCGAAATCCTCCAGTAGCACTGTGCCCTTGCCCACGCCCACGGCTTGCGTGAGGCCGACGCCGCTCGCCTCGTGGCACATGTTGGAGCAATCGGGGAAATTGTTGGTGCCATAGAGCCGCACGAAGAGCTGGTAGAGGAAGGCCGCCTCGTTGCTGGCGCGACCGGACGTGTAGAACTCGGCGCGGTCGGGATGATCGAGCCCGCGCAGGATGGCCCCGATCTCGGCGAAGGCACTGTCCCACGAGACCGGCAGATAGCGGTCGCTGGCGGCATCGTAGCGCATCGGGTGCGTGAGGCGCCCCTGCTTCTCCAGTTCGAAATCCGACCAGGTCCGCAGCGTGGTGACGCTGTGCGTGGCAAAGAAATCCGGCGGCACGCGCTTCTCGGTCGCTTCCCAGGCCACCGCCTTCACGCCGTTCTCGCAGAACTCGAAGGACGAGCCATGCTCCGGATCGCCCCAGGCACAGCCCGGGCAATCAAAGCCATCGGGCTGATTGGCCTTGAGCATGGTCTTGGCGCCCATGAGCGGCGCGCCACTGCCCAGCAATTGCTTGCCGCAGCTCTTGAGAGCGCCCCAGCCGCCGGCGGCCGCCGAGCGCTTGCCGATGAAATTGGCCTTGCTCATTGCGCGCGCCCGCTCCCGTGCCGGGACGCCGCAGCGTGCATCATCAGGTGACAATATGAGGTAAAATGCATATATAGAAGTTCCAGGCAATACGGCATCAGCGGATCGGGTGCTAGATAGGTGCGCGGATGCCGGTCTTGAATATGATATATTCAGCCGAAACTTGGGCTCACATTATGCAATGGAGTGCATATACGAAAAATCCTAATATGCACTTCATTGCATATTAAACACCGGCTTTGCCGGCGGGAGACGCGAGATGATCCGCATTGAAATCGCGCCGCAATGGCGCTTCCGGCGGGATAATGATCCCCAGACGGTGTTCGTGCTGCTCGATTTCCTCAACGAGGTGCGGGCGACCGGCAAGATCACCCAGGCCGCCGTGCAGGCGGGGCTCTCCTATCGCCATGCGTGGAACCTCATCGAAAGCTGGGGCAAGTTCTTCGAGGCGCCGCTGGTCGAGCGGCAGCGAGGCAAGGGGACGCATCTCACACCGCTGGGCGAACGACTGGTCTGGGCCGGCCAGCGCTTGCAGGCGCGGCTGGGCCCGCAGCTCCAGAATCTCTCGCAAGAGCTGGAGACAGAAATCAACCAGCTCCTCCCGCATAGCGCCAGCACGCTGCGCATCCACGCCAGCCACGGCTTTGCTGTCTCCGCCCTGCGCGAAATGATCGACCATGAGCCCGACATGCCAGTGGACCTGCGCTATGTGAGCAACCCCGCCTCGCTGGTCGCGCTGGCCCGCGACGGCTGCGACCTTGCCGGCATGCACCTGCCGCAGGGGCCGCTGCGCAAGAGCAACATCGTGGCCGCGCGCGCCTATGTCGACCCGGCCAAGCACCGCGTCGTCGGATTCGTCACGCGCGAGATGGGCCTCATCGTCAAGCGCGGCAATCCACTGCGTATCTACAATCTGGAGCGGCTGCTCGATCCGGCGGTACGCTTCGTCAATCGCGATCCCAATTCCGGCTCCCGCCTGGCCTTCGATCAGCTCCTTCAGGAATATGACCTCGATCCGCGCCGCATCCACGGCTATCAGAAGACCGAGTTCACGCATGCCGCCGTCGCCGCTTATGTGGCCAGCGACATGGCGGACGTGGCCTTCGGCGTGGAGGCCGCCGCGCGCCAGTTCGACCTCGATTTCGTGCGGCTGCTCACCGAGGATTATTTCTTCGTCTGCCGTACCGAGGCCTTGGAGCTGGAGTCGATGAGGCGCCTGCTCGCCCTGCTGCGCGGACCCGAGTTCCACGATGCGGTCAACCAGCTCCCCGGCTACATTCCCAAGGACATGGGGCTGGTCCACACCGTGGAGGACATGTTCGCCAATCCAGATGACTGACGCGCGTGTCGGGCGACGATTCCCTCCTCGTCGCAACTGATCCATGAAACGCTCCGTGGGCGCGCGCAGCCTGAGCGGACAGCCCGCCGCCGCGCTGATCGTTGAGCCACACGGCACGCGCTGCTCCATCGCCGCTGCCCCACGCGCGACCCGGTCCGCGCTCTGGCCGATGCTCCTTGCCGGCGTGCGCTGGTCGCTCCCTTAGCGATGTCGCCGGCAGCCGCCGCCCCTTCCTCCACCGCGCCGATCGGCCTTTCGCACGCATCGGACATTCTGTGCCCCAGGCCGAGGTGCGCACCAGACGGTCGGCAATGCGGTCGCTGGCGCCGGCCTAGTGAGCCGGCAGGCTCTTCGCTTCGTGCACGACCACGGCAGAACCGCACCCGGCCCCGCGCCTGCCCGTCTTCGTCAATCCGGCAGCGGCACGGCCTCGAAGCGGGCAAGCGGCGCCATGCGCGCGCGATTGAGGCTGAGATGCGTGCCGCTCAGCGAATAATTGTCCACCTGCTCCATCACCTCGGCCAGAGTCCGCTCGACGTCCATCCCCTGCGGGCAGGCCTTCATGGTGGAGACCATCTGGCTAAAGCGGACACGCAGCGCCGCCCCGTCCAGGGTATAGGTGCCGCCGAAGCCGTTGCAGCCGCCGAAGCCGGAAGCGCGCATGCCCTCGGCCTCCAGCCGCAGCCAGGGCGCCTTGGGCAGCGCTGGCACCGGCTGGCCGCGCAGTTCGACAAGCTTCCAGTAAGTGCCCGCAATCCCGCCGGTTTTCGCGAGCACATAATGATCAGCCAGCGCGCCGGTGACTGGCGTGCCGTCGAGCGCGAGCTGGGTCAGGCGGTTCTCGCCCACCTTATAGCGCAACGGCCGTTCGCCCGAGAGCGTGATGGCATCGCCGGCGGCACTCCAGTCGAAGCGGCCCTGCGTGGTAAAGACCTGATCGCCCCGCTCGAGATAGCGCGTACGCAGCACATAACGGTCGTCGTCGGTGAGCGTCAGCACCGTCTCGATGCCCGGGCAATCCGCGCAGGGCAGTACGCCGCGATAGGTGCCGGCCCAATCCAGCGCGTTGCGGCTGCTGTGCGCCGCGTCTGGCACGCCCCCCGGGGGCTGCACGCACCCAGCGAGCCCGAGCGCGACGGCTATGGCGAGCGGAAGGGCAAAGGCGGCTTTGGGGAACGGCGCGTTCATGGACATGATCCTTTCATCCGCAGGTCCGGCCAGCGAGTTCCAACCTCATGGCTTCCGGTCCAAACGCATGAACGCGTAAAAAGGCACTCAAAGCAACTGCATGATGCCGACGTCGCCATCCTCCGCTGGCAACGTCGCTCCGGCCTCCCTCAAAACACCCCATTCTCGTGCGGCAGCGTTTCGGGGATCATCTGGAGCACTTCCCAATGCTCCTGCACCTTGCCATCGGCACAGTGGCGGAAGATGTCGACGATATTCATGCCCGGATCGCCGGGATGACGCACGGTGTGGATGTGGAAAATCGTGAAATGGCCATCCGCGAGGCTGCGCTTGATGCGGATATCGATGTCCGGAAAGCCCGCGCGCCGATCGTCCAGAAAGGCGCGCAGCCCTTCACGACCGCCGCTGGCGGCCGTGGAGTGCTGGATATAATCTTCGGCGATGAAGCGATCGACATGCCTCGAATCAAAGCACATCAGCATCTCGTGATACATGGCCGTGGCCATGTCGAGATTGCGGCGCTCGGTGGCGCTGTAGGTCACCGCCGGCTGCCGATCATTTCTCGTCGGGCATGCTGATGTCCATGGACGGCCGGCCAAAGGGATCCGCCGCGTCGCGATTATTTTCCTCGCAGACATATTCGCGCATCACCCAGCCCTCTTCCCGCGCATAGTTCTGCA
>DASRXY010000229.1:0-15422 GCA_035654035.1 Sphingobium sp.
GCGGTCGCAAGCACGCGCAGGCGGTGCTCGGAGACGAACCGGCCGTCGCTATCGCGCAGGCGGGTGGCAGGTTCACGTTGGATGGGCTCACGATTCATGCTGCCATCTCCAGTGGTGTGAGAAGATCTTGGTGGGACGCCGCTTTCTCGCGCGGCGGGATCCAGTAGGTGGGCGCAAAGGGCTGGCCGGCTTCATCCAGGAGCGGCAGGCGCCGCTTGTCCCAGAGCACCCACATGTAATCGACCTTGCCGCGCCGGTAGGCATCCTCGCCCAACTCGGCGATGACGTCGCCGGGCGGCATCGAGGGCCGTTCGCACATGACCCACACGCCGGCGGGGCAATGCTGGGAAAAGAGCGCGTAGCGGCCCTGACTGCTCAGCCACTTGAGCGGCAGCAGAGCGGCGACCTGGTGCGTGGCGATCTCCAGCGCGCGGCGCACGAAGCGCTCGGCGAGCGCCTCGACCTGCGCGCCATCCTGATAGGAAAATGGCGGATTGAAAAAGATCGAGAGCGGGCCCGCCGCTTCCAGAAGGGAGCGCTGCCCGCCGATAAAATCATGCGTACCGAGGAAGTGCGGCGCCCCGCGATCGAACAGATCGGTGCCGAAGGCCTCCATGCGCCGGCCGCGCAGTGCGCGGACCATGTTGCCCTGCCCGCAGCACGGATCCAGCACCGTCACCTCGCGGTCGATCGGCGCGAAGTCCAGAATGCGCTCGGTGACCCATTCCTCCTCGACGTACCAATCCCAAGGGTGGCGAAGCTTTTTCTCGCCTTTTTTGGCCGGCGCAACGCCGGTGGTGAGTTCGGCGCTCACGGGTGCACCGCCTTTCGGCCGGCCTGGGTGATCGTCCAATAGGTGTAGCAGCCAGGCCGCGTTTCGCTTCGCGTCGCGTAACCCCAGCGCTCGAGCCGGCGGAGCATATTGCGTACCTGTGGGCGGCAGCGCCTGCCGACGCACAAGCCGCAAGCTCTTGCGATCTCATTTGTGTAGGCACTCTCGCGGGCCGCGAGCAGCGTCAGAGCGGTATGATCTGTGAGGGTCAGACGCATCGTATTCATGCGGCTAGCCTCCGCTCCGCGATTCCTGGCTGATTGGCGGTCACCAGCGCGCGCGCGACGGGTGGGCAGACGCTGTTGCCGATGGCGCTGATCTGCTCGGCGATGGTGAGCGGCTTATGGACGAGCTTGCCCCGCACGATCTTGGGAACGATCGGATCGAGCACGTAGTCGTCTGGGAAGCCCTGTGCGCGCGCCAGTTCGCGCGGCTTGAGCATGCGCAGGCCGATATCGACGATGACATAGGTCACAGCGTCAATGGTGACCGTAACGACGGCGAAGCGCGCCTTGGTCGTGATGGCGTCCAGCGGACGGTCTACAGCCTGGCTCTGCGCCGTCTCATTTTCGCCGTTGGTGCCGTAATATTTCACCAGGAAGGCGGCGACCTTGACGGCTCGCTCCATCATGTCGGGCGGCAGCGCGTCCTCTTCGATCATGGTGGTTTCGACGACGCGCTGTTGTGAGCCAGTCGTGGTGACGGTGGAGAGCGGCCGTCGGGCATCGCTGCCGGCGGCGTTGACGTTGCGCGGGCCGCCGTTGGCCTGCTCGATGTGGGCGCAGACCACGGCATGGTGCTGGCCGCCCGCGCATGCCGTTTTCAGCGGCAGGTCCGGTTTACCGCGTCCGCCGTTAGTATTGCTCGTGTAAAAGCTCGAAAGGAAGGCTGTGACAGCCGCCGTCTTACCTCCGCCACCTGCGGTTGTCGCCGGTGCAGGCTCATCGACGGGCGCGCCGAGCGAGTTCCCAAACTGCCGATCGAGATATGCCAGCTCTGCGCTTACCAACCCGAGCGGCATCGCACCGGCCGGGCGCTTAGGCTGCCCGTTGGCCGTGACGGTGGGCATCTCCTTGTCCATCGGAGACCCAACACTGTTGCTGTGGAACTTGGTGATGTGCGGCGCGAGCGTCACATCGGACAGGGCGAACTCGCCCCCGTTCGCTGTCGTGATCGTGCGAAGCGGCTCACTGGTCGGATGCACGCGCGGCGAATTCTGGCTGTGCGTCACCGGCACGATGTACGGCTCGGCCGCATTGACCACATAGCGCATTACGCCATGGGCGATCCTCCGCATGGTGGCATCCTTGAGCGGCCGCGCACGGTCGAAGATCGACGGGCACGGGATCGACCAGTCGATGCACTCAGCCGCTGTTCGGTAGGGCAGCAGCTCGCCGGCCTGCACCGCAGCGGAATCACGCGGCCCGTGCGTCGGTTTCGGCCAGACGATGGGTAGGCCATCGCGCCGGCCAATCACATAGAGCCGCCGGCGGCTCGTGGGCGCGCCATAGTCGCACGCCTTGAGCTTCCGGTGCTCGATGCGATAGCCTAGGCGCTGCCATGTGCGCTTGAGGCGCTTGAAATCCTGACCGGCCAACTCTTTGACCGGAACGCCGTTTTCATCCAGCGGCGCCGCATATTCGTACTCCTCGACATTTTCGAGGTAAAAGACGAGGGGCATCGTCTCCTTGAGCCAGACCGTCACCTCGTTCGAGAGCGCCCGGATATGCCGGTCCTTCACCGGGCCGCCCTTCGCCTTGGAATACTCCTTGCAGTCCGGCGAGAACCAGGCGCCGGCAACCGGCCGCATCCGCGTGGCCGTGCGCGGCAGGAAAGGCGTGCGGATGTCGCAGCAATAATGCTGCGTATCCGGATGGTTTGCCTTGTGGATCGCGATCGCGCTGGCGTTGTGATTGACAGCGATATCGACGTTCCGGCCGATGGCCTGGGCGATGCCGGTACTGGCACCCCCGCCGCCGGCAAAGCCGTCGATGAAGAGGGCGTCTGGCGGGAGCCTCATGCGCAGATCCTTTCGGGATGGGCCCGCGCGATCGCGGCCAGGAGCGCGGCGGATGAGCGTGCGATGGCGACGGGAGCCTGGGCGACGTCGGCGCGGCTGATGCACATGTAGCCGATGACGCATTCGACGGATCGGACCGAGAAGCCGAGTTCTGCGGCGATGTCCTGCGGGTGCATGCCCTGATCGAAGCGGGCCATGACGGCCTCCTCCAGATCCGCCGAGCGCATGCGTGGCGAGGTGCGACGGTGCGGTGCCATCATCGCTCTCCGTAACCCATGGCGGTGAGTGCCTTTTGGACCAGGTGCCAGACGTGGAGCGCCTGGCGGCGATGGCCGAGCACCTTGGCGGAGCGTTGGACCTGCCGGCGGTTCAGCTTCTCGGTCGAGCGGCCGTGATAGGTCTCGGCGCGATAGTGGCCGACCTGTTCCGTGCCGCCCTCGTTGCAGAGGGCCATGCGGGCCAGTTCGGTGGTCTCGCCGGTACGGGCGGACACGAGGATGACGCTGACGAATATCATGCCGCCGCTCCCAAGGTGCCGGGGCTGCGGGCCAGCTCGGCCTGTTTCAGCAGCAGTTTCCCCACCCGCTCGGCATCGTCGGCCGAGAGGAGGAACGCATTGAGATCGGCCGCGTAGGCCCGCCGATCGAACTGGAGGCAGAGCTTGTAGCCGGCCTCCGCCGTCCTCATCAGGAAGACGGTCACCCAATGGTCATCGGTGGTGAGTTCCGAATGGCCTTCGGGGAACAGAAACGCCGGGTGCATGGCAAACATGTCCGGCAGATCGTCGGGCGTTTCCGCCGCGATGCCGGCGCTATCGAACGAGGGAGCGAAGGTTGCGCAATCCGGGCAGCGTGTGACCGGGAAGCCCTCGAACCCCTTGTGCTCCACGATGGTCCAATCCTCGGGCAGATCGGCCGTAGGGCGGTTTTCCTGCCGCGCGCAATCGCAGCACACGAAGCTGTACGACGCGGCGGGCATCACTGCGCCGCCAGGCAGAAGGCACCGGCGACCAGCCCCCACATCATCGGCAGCGCGACAGCCACGAAGAGCAGCGCCTGGCCGGGCGTGGGCATATATTCGCGCCGCATGGCGCGGCACTTCTCGCAAGTGCAGTCGGCGAACTGCCGGCGCGGCTTCTGTCTTGAACTGGCATGACCGAACATTTGCGGCATTCCTTTCGGACAAAGCTGTCCTGATCCGGCGAACAGGGTCGCCGGGCCGGATCGTTGTGCGGATGGGTGGAGAGTGGCCTTCTGGCCGTCAGGTGGGCGGCATCATCGCCGCAATGAAATCGAGCAGCGGCGCGGGCGCCGTCTGCCCGAACTCATGGCCGGGCGGCTTGCCCACCTTCAGGTTGGCCGGCCGGAAATCAGGGTTGATGCCCGACGGCGCGAGCACATCGAGCACTTCCAGCGTCGCGCTCCAACGCATCGAGCATTCGTAGCGCGAGCAGTAATAATAGAGGATCCGCAGCCTCGGGCTGATCTCCTCTGACGTGCGCACATAGGCGCGGGAATCACAGGCCGGGCAGTGCACGACGGGCATGCGCTTCAACTGCCTGCGATGCTCGGCCGCTTCCGGCGTCTGCATGTGGGACGCGGACGCCTCCGCCGCCTTAACCGCTCCGGCCGTCTTCATCGCTTCTACCCCCGTCGAAAAACTCCGGCGCGCCCAACCTCGCGAGCAGCGCCGTCATGGCCTGGATGCTTTCCTGGACTTCGCGGACGGCCTCACGTCGCGCGCCAGGAGTGCCGTGCTCGACCGCGTGGAGCGCGGCCGAGACGGCTTCACCATTTTCTTTGACCGCTTTGCCCACGGCCTGGATCATGTCGGCCGAGCAGCGGCTGTGCAGGCCGGCGGTGAGTTGGAGCTGCAGCGCATAGCAATCGTGGAAAGGTGCGCCCTCGCCGCCGGCGCGGACATAGGCCGCGTCCAGGCGCCGGGCGCTCTGCAGCGAAATCTCGCGCTCGGCGTCAGGGTCCGAGAGCTTTCGCACCCAATTCTCAGAGACGCCCAGGATCTGGGCACAGACATCCCACCCGATCACGCGCGCTATATCGGTGAGCGCATCGGAGAACGTGACGGGCTGGCGGAGCTTCGTCATCGCGGCGCTCCTGCCTGGTCAAAAACGGGCTTCCGATTGGACTGGCGATCCCGGCCGTCGCCCGACAAAGAGACGGCTCGGGGGTAGGAGGCAATATGATCGAAGGGATAGATATCGGGGCGCAGCAAGTGGCGCGATACCCCCGTCTCAGCTTCGACCTTGAGCACGTGTTCGGCGGGAAGACGCTTCGAGGATTGAAGCCATTTCCACACACTAGGCTGCCTCACCCCACAAATGCGCGCGATCGCAGATTGCCCGCCGGCAAGAGCCGTCGCTTCCTGCAATGCTTCGAAAGGGGTCAGTTTCGTATCCATATCGAGACCAATAGCTTTGGCTATTGCATTGTCAATAGCGATACGTTCATTGCCTAAAATAGCCGTGGCTATAGCGACGTGTGTATGACTCTCGCAGAGCGACTCCGCACCCGGATGGAGGCACTCGATATGTCTCAGGCTGAATTGGCCCGCCGCGTAGGGCTGAAGCAGCCAACGATATTCAAGCTTCTGAGTGGTGATTCCCGTGGCAGTGCCTATCTGCACGTTATCGCGCGGGAGCTTGGCACCACGCCCGCCTATCTCTTGTGCGAAACAGACGATCCGACCGAGGGCGCTATCCCACCCCCAAGTCCTGCCGTTCTGAAAGAACAGCTCGATCTTGTCGAAGTTCGCGAGATCGACCTCAAGTTTGGCATGGGCGCCACTGATCTCGACGTACCGGTCACAACCGCAATGCGCCATTTCTCCCGCGCATGGGTGCGGCAGTATACCCGCGCTTCACCGGAACATCTCTATTTCGCCCAAGGGATCGGCGACTCGATGTCGCCGACGATCCTCGATAGCGACCTGCTCCTGATCGACACATCGGAACGGTCGCTGCGCGTCTCAGATAAGATCTGGGCGGTGGCTTTCGGCAACAGCGGCATGGTGAAACGTCTTCGCCCCATGCCGGATGGATCGGTGAAAATCCTCTCGGACAACCCGACCGTGCCGCCGGACGTGGCGCATGACGGGGAAATGCATGTGCTGGGGCGCGTGGTTGGAATTGTGAGGAAAATGTGAGGGGGTATCATGTCCGTTTTCGTGAGGATCGCCCAGACTGTTGGGGATAGATCAGTCCGTCCGCCGCTCCCGGGCTGGTGCAAGCCTTGGGTCGACGACGCCGAAGCACCTTCTGCCCCAGCCACGCGCGATCATAGCGCCAGTTGGTCGGGTTATATCCGGTACGTCAATGCTCAAGGTCAGGAGAGCCAGCGCCGCATCGTATGTCGGCGGATCGAAGGATTCGGACGAGCGGAAACCATCGGTGCATGGTGCTGCGAGAGGAAGGCGCATAAGCGCTTCCGAGTCGACCGCATTCAGGAACTCGTCTGCCTGCAAACGGGCGAGATACTCGACCCCTTGGCGCATTTCGAAAATCTGCGCCTTCGAGGAGCGCTTAATGTCATCGATAAGTCTTTGGCCGACATTGGCCGGATCCTTGTGTTCATGGCAAAATGCGATGGCTATTATCACCCGCTGGAAGTGCAGGGTGTGACCGATACGATGGAACGCTATGTCCTCCGCTTCGGTGGAGACGACAACACACTGGAAACAGCCGCGCGCAACGTCGCCAGGCTCGCACCTGACGGGGAAGATTTCATCGCAGCGCTGCGCAAAGTCCAACTCCACCCTCAATCATCACAGCTGGCTCGTTTAATCCTCGAAGGTGTCTCCGCTGTAATCGATGCCGATGGACGGTACACTGCCGAAGAAATCGAGTGGGCTGAAGTAGTAGTATCAGAGCTAAAGCGGATGGCGGCTTAACCGGCCTCGGCCACGTGGACAAAATCCTGCGGCGATGATGGTCTGCTCTTACGGGCTGACAATCGAGCCGGCTGGCTGAAAAGGGGTGTGAAGCGGACATTGGCAGACCGGCTTCTCGGCCTAGGTTGAGCTTGACGGCCGTCCTTGAAGCGCATTCCACTTTAGAGAATTGGGGTGAGAAGATGTCAGCCGCCATCCGCGCTTATAGCACTGCGAAAGGATATGTTCAGTCGGCCTATCTGATCGTGGTGAGCGCTGGTCGCTTCCGAGTACCAAATGATACGACGTTTATCCTTTCGTATCACATGCTGCTCGGCTTCGCCGTAGAGCTGTACCTGAAAGCCTATCTGACACATACCGGACACGCCGAGGCTGAACTTCGTCGTCGCGGCGTGAGGCACAACCTAAAGAAGCTGCTTGAGCTCAGTGAAGCTGATGGCTTCACTTTACCGACCGTCACGAAGCTGGTGGACTACCTTAACGACCAGCACGACAGCTTTGAGTACCGCTACACGAAACCCGACGGCTCATACTTCATCCGCTATCAGGCGGATGTATTCGCCGAACTCGACGAGCTAGATGCGTACGTAGACGGCGAGATCGGTGCATCGGCCTCAAAGGGGTCGACCCCGTCAACGGGTGGATGGCTGGTGCCGGACGACTATAACGGTTGGCGCATCCCGACAACGGTTGGCGCATCCCGACCAAAGCCATCTGATTCTGACGCCAACCGCTACACAGGCGATGGCAGCTAGGTCGTCGTGTTCTGACGGTCAGCTTTAGTGTGAAAAATCCTCAGAAGCAGACGTTCAACTGGTCAACGAATATGTCCACGCTACCCAGGAACAGACCATGTCTCCATCCCCAATTACCGTTATCGGCGCAGCTGTCGCCCTTGGTCTGGCCGGAGGATCCCTCTGGTCAACTATCGAACGGCGGTCAGCAAGCGCGCAACCGGCGCCGGCCACGGCCCCATTGGTGCGCTTCAGCGTTTGTCACACCGGCGGCGGCACGAACTGCGTGGTCGACGGTGATACGATCTGGATGGAGGGCGAGAAGATCCGCATCGCCGATATCGACGCGCCAGAGACCCACCCGCCGCGCTGCTCGCGTGAGGCCGAACTGGGCGAGCGCGCGACCAGACGCTTGCATGAGTTGGTGAATGCTGGACCATTCGAAGCGCGCATCGTGGGCAATCGCGACACGGATCGCTACGGCAGGAAGCTGCGGGTGTTGGTGCGCGATGGGCGCTCGCTGGGGGATGTGCTGGTGAGCGAGGGGCTTGCACGGAGCTGGTCGGGGCGGCGGGAGCCATGGTGCTAAGGACCGGTCGCCTATTTGTATATACGATTAGCCCTTGCATGGCGGGGTTAGATTGTATATACAATCAGCATGGATATCGAATTTGATCCGGCGAAGGACGCCACCAACATCGAGAAGCACGGCATTTCCCTCGCCCGCTTCGTGGACATGGACGTGGCCGGCATCGTTGAGGATGATCGGTTCGATGAACCCCGCCTGCGCATCTATGGCGAGATTGACGGCATCTGGCACTGCGCCGCAGTGACGATCCGCGCCACAGTCTTTCGCGTCATCAGCCTGCGCCGGGCACATGCAAAGGAGATCAGGCGTCATGTCTGACAAGCCGGTCAAGTTCGACCATGACAACCCGGAATGGACCGAAGCGGATTTTGCCAAGGCCAAGCCGCTCTCGGCCTATCCAGAGCTGGCGAACGCCATGAAGAAGGCGCGCGGCGCGCAGAAGGCGCCCACCAAGAAGGCGGTCTCCATTCGCCTCGATGCCGATCTGGTGGACCGCCTGCGCGCGTCCGGCCGGGGCTGGCAAAGCCGGGTGAATGATCTGCTGCGGCAGGCGCTCAGCTAAGCCAGCGCTTCCAGCTCCAGATCCGTCCTGAGCGCTCCCGCCCATCCATGCTGTGGCGCACGCTCTCGACGATCCAGCGCCGGCCGTCGATTTCCTCCTTGAACCCGCTCAATGTGACCGGGATCTCCGGGAAGATGTCGGGCCGGCCGAGCGCCAGGGCGATGCTGGCGGTGGCGACGCGGCGGCTCATACGGCTGCTCTCGGCCTCGGCAGCCTGCCGGGCATCGGCCTCGCTCGCATAGACCTTGCGCAGGCGCTTGGCCTTTCCGCGCCCCTGCCCTCCTCCGCTGCCGCCGTGCTTGACCGTATGCCGCTTGGCGGCGGCCTTATCATGCCACACGGCCGTGACGCCGTCATAGGCGTTGCGCGAGACGCGGGCGTAACGGATCTGGCCGCTCGTCTCCTGGCGCGCAATCTCCACCGTGGGGAGGGTTTGACCGCCGGCCGAGCGGCCCTTGCCTATGGGCGCGAAGATCAGCGTGCCGGCCTTGACCGTGCTCACAGCATCGAACCGCCGGCCCAGCGCGGCGAGCAGCGCGGCATCACTCTTGGCGCCATGGCCGAGCGCGGGAATCGTCCGTGCGCCCAGCGCCGCATCGATGGTGGCGGCGAGACCATTATCGGCCGCGATGGCGCCCACGATCTCCTTGACCGTCTTGCCGACGAAGCCCCGCTCGCGGCGCACGCGAAAGGCATCTGTGAAGTCGGCCGAGCGCGCGCGGATCGTGATCTGGTCGGGCGGGCCGGAGAATTCCGCTTCGTCCACCTTGAACGTGCCCATGTCGATCAGCCCCAGCGGCAGGCCACTCCCCCGCGCCCAGCCCATCCGGACGCGTAGCAGAGCGCCCTCTGGCGGAATGACCAGCTTGCCGTCGAGATCATTGAGGACGATGTCGAGCTGATCGCAGGCCTCCGAGCGCTTCTCGGCAATGGTGAGCGAAGACAGCAGCGGATCCATGACGGCAGTCAGGTCGCGCCCATCGAGCGTCACTTCCCAAGCCGCCGCCGGCAGCACGAAACCGCTCACGCCACGCGCTCCAACTCAAGCGTGAAGTCCGATTTGCGCGGGAAGCCATCGACCAGGAATACATCGGCCGAGCGCTCCAGCCTCGTGATGACGAACTGGCCCAGCACTTCCCCCTGCCCGCTCACCAGCGCATAGGCTTCGCCGGCGTCGGCCAACTCGCGAATGCGATCAAAGCTGCTGTAGGAGCCCGCGACGCCGGGATAGAGCGCGCCGGCCAGGCTCAGCGTCTCATCGCCCGGCCCGGTATATTGAGCCGCCGCGCGCGCCCCGAATCGCTCCGCCTTGGCATAACGCCAAGTCCAGCTCTGGCGCAGCTGCTGATAGGGCAGCGTGCCGATCTCGAAGAGGAAGCTGTCCAGCGACATCATCATGGGCGCTCACTCCTCATCATCGCGAAACTCGCTGCGACGGGACGCGCTGCCCCGCCCCTCGCGCTCGCGCAGGATGCGCTCAACCTCGGCCGCGATGTCCTGGGCACTCTGCCCCGGCTGCGCGTAGATGTTGAAGGTGATCGGGCCGAACGACATTGCGGCGCCCGGCCGCCCGGCGCCTGTGCCAGAACGTGGCGCGTCATCGAGGCGCGGAGCGGACATCACGCGGTCGGCCATGGTCTGCGCCGCCTGAGCCGGCGCCGCCTGGGCCTGCGCGATTCCCAGCGCGAGCCCGCCAGCGATATGGCGGCCATAATCCATGAAGACGCGGCTCGGAGAGTGGATCCCGAGCTTATCCTTGAACCAGTTCGACACGCTACTGCCGATGGCGCTGATCTTGTCCTTTAGCGCGTTCCAGCGCGCGGACAGGCCGCCCAGGAGCCCGTCGATGATTGCCCGGCCGGCCGCCATGAACTGACCCGGCAGGCCGCGCACGAAGGCAAGGCCGGCCGCGAATATCCCCTTGATCTTGTCCCAATGCTTCCAGATCAGATAGCCGGCGACGCCCAGCGCCGCGACGATCGCCACGATCGCGGCCACGACCGGGTTGGCGAGCATCATGGCGCCTGCCTGCAGCACACCGCGCGCGAGGAAGAGAGCGGCCGTGCGGACTCCCCCGAGAACGGTCATCAAGGCCGGGCCATGTTTGAGCACCAGCTTGAACCCGTTGCCGAGCAGAACCAGCGACGATCCGAACACAAACTGCAACGCCCCCAAGCCAATCCGAAATGCGGCGAAGGCGGCGACGATCTGTAATAGGGTTTTCGCCGTTTCGGGGTTTGCGCGGGCCCAGGCGGCGACCGCATTTACGATGCTCGTGATCCATTTGACCCCGTCTGTCAGCATCGGCAGCAGGTGGGTGCCGGCCGTCAGGGTGAGACCTTGCAGCGCCGTCTGCATTCGCTGGAAATTTGCGGCGGAAGTCTCGCTCATCCGGTTGAACTCTTTCTCGGTCAACCCGACGGCGGCGAGTGCTTCGGCCTTGATCTCCTGATAGCGCTTAGCGCTGTCGATCAGCGCCAGCGCGCCCTTCCCGGCCTGCTGGTCACTGATGAGCTGCGGGATCTTACTGGTGTCGCCCTTCGTCGCTTTGTTGATGAGGTCGATCAACGTCTGGATGGGACTGGCGCCTTCCTTTTCGGCCTTCTTCAGGGCGGCGGAGATGTCCACCCCGAACTTCTTGAAATTCTGGATGCCGCGATTGGTTTTCGCGAAGGTGAGCAGATTGCTGAGGTTGGTGGCCGCCTCGGCGCCATCACCGGTTTTCGCTTCCAGCACCTGCAGGGCGGCGGACAG
This sequence comes from Sphingobium sp., assembly GCA_035654035.1. Lineage (GTDB taxonomy): Bacteria > Pseudomonadota > Alphaproteobacteria > Sphingomonadales > Sphingomonadaceae > Sphingobium. The sequence goes on from DASRXY010000229.1 coordinate 11,398, forward strand.
ATCGGCCACTGCGCCCACACCCTTGGCGCCGAAGGTGGCCATGTTCGCGGTCAGGCCCGGGAAATACTGCGCCATATCCTTGACCTCGAAGCCGCCGGCATTGCCTGCCGCCGCCATAATTTCCAGGCTGCGCTCGGTTTCCTTGAGTGGCACATGTAGCGAGAGGAATCCCGCATAGGCCGCCTTGCTCGCATCCACCACGTCAGCATCCCATGCGGTCGCGAACTTGCCGATCGCAGGTAGCATCGCGTCGATATTCGCGACAGACACGCCCTTGCCACCCAGAAAATCGACGGCATCGAGGAGCGATCCGCTGCTCTGCGCGGTGTCAGAAGCCACGGCGAGAATCCGCTGGCCGAACTTCTCCGTTGTCGTGGCGGACAGATCGGACTTCTGGGCAATGAGCGCGAGCCGCTTTTCATAGTCCATCGCTGCCTTGCCGGCGAACAGCAGGGGCGCTGCCATCGCCGCGCCCATCATCATGTTGTGCTGGCCAGCCCCCTTGAGCGATTCGCCGCGGGCGATCATCTGGTCAGCCGACGCCAGGCGCTTGAGCAGCCGCTCCTGCTTTTCCATTTCCGCGTTGGCGCGCGCGAGCTGTTGCTGCAGTTCCGCCTCCCGGGCCGCGAGCTGGCCGACATCCGCGCCGGCCGTGCCCATTTCCCTCTGGACGCCCTTCAGCTCGCGCTCCAGATCCCGAACCTCGCGCTTCATGCCGGCGAAACGCTCGCGCCCGCTCTGCGCCAGGCCGACGATGTTCTTGAGTGGCCCGGTCAGCTTGTCGTTGGTGGCGAAGCTGACGATCAGCCTGAGCGCTTTATCCGACATGCATCAGCCCCTGTTCATCCGTTTCCAGCAATTCACAGCCAGCCCGTGCCAGCGTAGCAGATCCGAGACGTCCATCGCCGCCAGCTCCGACAGCGGCCAATGGAAGACGGCGGCAATGTCCGCGATCAGTTGATCGAGATCTGTGGCGTCGCCTGAAGCTCCAGCGCCGCCCTCTCCGTCTCCGTCAGAAAAAAACCGACAATCTCCCCCGCGACGACGATGAGATTTTCCGGTTCCAGCATCGACGCCTCCTGCTGGGTGAGCGGCGGTTCGCTGATCCGGGGCAGCACAGTGAGAATGGAGCCGATGTCGCTGGAGAGGAGGTTGGAGAGCGTCACGCCCCGCAGCTCGCCAGCGTGCGGCTTACGCAGGACGAGAGTGGCGATTTCGGTCTCGCCGCGCTTGATCGCCATCGGCAGATCGACGGTTTTGGTTGGCCGGACATTGGCGTCAGACATGCGGATATCCTCTGTGCGGATGGGTCAGTCCCCGCCCCGGCGCGTCCGCATCTGCACGCCGGGGCGAAGAGGGTCAGATGCCGAGGATGGCGCGCAGCTCGGCGTTGCGGTCCACCCCGCCGGTGCGGAACACCATGTTGGGCACGTCGATGTAGACCAGCTCGCGCCCGTCGACGGTGAGCTGGTAGAAGCTGGCGAGGAAGGTCTTGCCGCCGTCGCCCCTTTCGCCGGGCTTCTGGGTGCCTTCCTCAAGCTTGGAGTGGCGGCCGCGCGCGGTGATCTCCACCGCCTTGTACTGGCCCGTGCCATCATCCTGAAAGGCGCCGACCCAGCGGATCATCTCCGCGTCGTGGGTGGCGGCGCCGAAATTCTCGTAGGCGGCCTCGTGAAAGCCGCCCATCTTGTATTCGATGGTGATCGGCTCGTCGGCCTCGCCCATGTCGATCGCGATCGTGCCGGTCATCCCGCCACCGCGATAGTTCTCCATCTTGCGCTCCAGCGGCGGCAGCGTGACTTCCGCCACGACGCCGGCGAGCGAGAGACCGTTGTGGAACATATTCATGTTCTTGAGGATTACGGGGAGCGGCATGGGTCAGTCCTTTCTGGCGCGCTGTGCGGCGCCGATCAGCGCAGCTGGTCGGCGATGGAGGCGTAGAAGCGATCGGTGATGCGCTGGTTGAGGAGGATGGCCTCGGCCGGCGCAACGGCTGTGTAGGCATAGTCGATGCTGATCGTTCCGGCGGCCAGGGCCTCGGGCGGATTGACAGCAGGATCGAACCAGCAACTCGCGCCGACGATCCGGCCCTGCGATTGCAGCGCGCGGAAACGCGCGTTGACCGTGCCGACAATGTCCTTGACCAGCGCGCCGGAGATGGGCTTGTCGATGGTCCACACGAGCCCGGCCGCGATCTCATCCTGCAGCACCTGCGCGGTGCGCGCCACGCTCTCGAACGCGAAGAGCGGCTCATCCGAACAGGTGCGGTTGCCCCAGAAGCGGAAGCCGTTCTGCCGGATGATCGTCGTGATTCCCGCGTCGTTGAGGAGCGATGCCGTCGAAGCCCCTCCGAGCAGATCGAAATCGACCAGCGGGGCAATGCCGGTGACTCCGTTCACGGCCACGTTGGAGAGCGTCTTGTGCCAACCCGTCTCCTGATCGATGCGCGCGCGCAGCCCCATGGCGCGCGCTACCGCGCTGCCCTGCCAGTCGGTGAAGTCCGACCACAGCAGCATCAACTCACGCGCGGCAAAGCTGCCACGATAGAGGATCGCCGCCGGTGCATCCTCGCCGATTGCCGCCGCATAGGCGAAGGCGCGCAGCTTCTGCGCCACCGACACAAGCTTGGCGGCGACCGGCTGCGTATCAAGACCAGGCGCGCCCAGAATGCGCGGGCGCACGCCCAGCGCGGCCTCGGCCGTAACCAGCGCATCGATGCCGGCGAGAATATTGGCCTCGGTCTCCTCTTCGGCCTCCTCACCGGCTCCCTCCGCCACGCGCACCACCACGACAACGGGGCTGGATTGGTCAGCGATGGCCGAGAGCGCGAGCGCCAGCGTGCCTTCGTCGCCGGCCTTGGCAATGGCGGCGCTGAGGTCCGTCACCAGCACCGGCTCGCCTGCGGGGAAAGCCTCCGCATCCGCGTCGGACGCAATGGCAATGAGACCGATGACGGCGGTGGAGGCGGCGAGGATCGCTCGCGCGCCGGTATTGACCTCAGTGACCTTGATGCCGTGGATGATCGCCATGGCCGATTCCTTTCCTAGAGCGCGATGGTGCGATTGAGCGGCGGTTGACCGGGCAGGTCCGTGCGCACCGCCTCAATGGTGAGGGCGAGCGCACCGTCCGCGCCGCCGGCGCCGACCTGGACACGCGAGAGGCGCACGCGGGGCTCCCAGCGCGCGATGGCGCCGGCGCTGGCGGCAGCGATGAGCTGACGCGTCACGGCGTTGAGCGGGGCATCGATCAGCTCGAAGAGACGGGAGCCGTAATGGCGCAGCATGGTGCGTGTGCCGATCGGCGTCGACAGGATGTCGCGGATCGACTGCGCGATGTGCGCCGCGCCCTCGATGTGCTTGCCGGTGAGGCGATCCATCCCGCTCATACCGGTGCGCCCGACTGCCCGGTGCCGGCCGCGACACCGCTATGCTTGTGGCTCTTGAGGCTCTTGCCGTCCGCCAGCACGTCCTGATCGGCGGTGAGCGTGCCGGTGAGGCTGGCGTCGCCGTCGATGGAGACGGCGCCGGTGATCGCGACATCCCCCGTGATGGTAACGCCCTCGGGCGCGACGATGGTCGCCCTGCCGCCGGCGAGGTTGATGGTCAGCTCGTGCCCGTCCGGGTCATAATCGATGATGGTGCCGTCCGGCATGAGCAGGCGGGCGCGGCCATCGCTGGCCGGCGCCGGGAAGGCCGTGGAGTAGATGCCGCGCAGCACGAGGCCGTGCGCGATATCGCCCTCGGGGCAGATCAGCAGCACCTGCTCGCCCTCGACGGGCGGCACCCAGCAGCGAAAGCCGCCGGCCAGCTCAAGCCAGGGCACAGGCGGCGAGACAATATCGCCGATCTCGACCGTCACAGTCGCGGCGGACAGATCGACGCTCTCGATGACGCCAAGCCGCGCCAGATCGCCGATCGTCCCGGACATGTCGTCATCCTGCCTCATGAGCCAAGCTTTCGCCCGCCCGACGCCGCTCAGCCAGCGCGCGCGCTTGTGATGGCGCACTTCACAAGTCGGCGGGTTTT
>DASRXY010000230.1:0-3966 GCA_035654035.1 Sphingobium sp.
ACCCGCCGCCGGGCTCGATGTGGACGCCGCCGGCTATGCCGCCGCGTGGGACGCGGTGCTGCCCATCGCCGAAGGGGACGCCGCGCCCGCCGTGACCGTGATGCGGGACTATCATGCCGAGAACATCATGCTGCTGCCGGACGGCACGCGCTCGCACGGGCTGGGCCTGCTCGACTTCCAGGACGCGCTCGCCGGCCACCCTGCCTATGATCTCGTCTCGCTGCTCCAGGATGCGCGGCGCGATGTCTCGCCGGCGGTGGAGCAGGCCATGCTCGCACATTATCAATCGGCTACGCGTGTTTCCTCAGATTTCGAGGCTGCCTATGCCGTGCTCGGCGCGCAGCGCAACGCCAAGATCATTGGCATCTTCACGCGGCTGTGGCAGCGCGACGGCAAGCCGCGCTACCTCACTTTCCTGCCACGGATGTGGGGCCTGCTGGAGCGCGACCTGGCGCATCCGGCGCTTGCACCGGTGGCGGCGTGGTTTGCGGCCAATATTCCCGCCGAGGCGCGCGGAGCGCTGAAAGCCGAGACGGTGTGAGCACCACGCTGGACACCGCGATGCTCATGGCTGCGGGCCTCGGCAAGCGGATGCGGCCGCTCACGGCTACGCGCCCCAAGCCGCTCATCCGCGTGGCAGGGCAGGCGCTGATGGACCATGCGCTCGATCGCATCGAGGAAGCGGGCATTCGCCGCACCATCGTCAATGTTCATTATCTGCCGGACGCCATCGAGGGTCATCTCGTCACGCGCGCGCGCCGCACCGGTGCGGACTATCCGATCTCGGACGAGCGCGCACGGCTGCTGGAGACGGGCGGCGGTCTCGTCCACGCGCTGCCCCTGCTGGGCGACAAGCCGTTCCTGTGCGCCAACAGCGACAATCTATGGATCAACGGCGCGGTCGATTCCATTCGCGCGCTGGCCGCCCTCTGGGATGATGCGCGAATGGACGCGCTGCTGCTGATGGTGCCCCATGCCCGTGCCGCCGGCCACAGCGGGCCGGGGGACTTCCGCATGGACCCGCTCGGCCGTCTGTCGCGCCGTGCGCCGGGCCGTGTTGCGCCTTTCGTCTTCACCGGCGTACAGATTCTCTCACCCCGGCTCATCGTCGATCCGCCGGCGGAGGTCTTTTCCACCAATATCTTCTGGGATCGCGCCATTGCGGCCGGCCGCGCCTTCGGCTTCGTGCATCTGGGGCAATGGTTCGACGTGGGCACGCCGCAGGCCATTCCGCTGGTCGAGGCGGGGCTGGCCAGTGGCTAGGGCGCAGCCCGGCTCCGGCCGCCCGGCGGTCTATACCATTCCCGCGCACCGGGCCTTCGCCGATGCGCTCGCCAAGGGGCTGATCGCACGCCATGGCGGCCGCGAGGGCGGCCTTGCCCTTGCACGCGGCATCGTGCTGCTGCCCAGCAACCGCGCGGTACGTGCGGTGCGCGATGCCTTCGTGCGCGCTTCGGGGAGCGGGCTGCTGCTGCCCCGGCTCGTGCCGGTGGGCGACATCGATCTCGACGAGACACTAGGCAATGCGCTGGCGCCAATAGGCGCGGACGCAGGGCTGCCGCCCGCCATCGGCACGGCCGAGCGGCTGATGATCCTCACGCGGCTGGTGATGGCCGAGCGTGCGCGGCTAGGCGAGCCGGTCGATCTCGGCGAGGGCTATCGCCTGGCCGATGCGCTGGCGCGCACGCTCGACCAACTCATCGTCGAGCGCAAGGGGCCACATGATCTGGCCGAGGCGCGTGAGGAAGGGCTCTCGGCGCATTGGGAGCGCGCCTACCAGCTTTTCAGCCTGCTGTTTGAGCAATGGCCGCGCGAACTGGCGGCGCGCGGCTGCATCGATGCGGCAGAGCGACGCAACCGGCTGCTCGATCATGTCGCCGCGCGCTGGCGCGACAGTCCGCCCGACCGCTTCGTGGCGGCGGCGGGCATCGTTGCGACCGCGCCGGCCGTGGCCGGCCTGCTACGCACGGTGGCGCATCTGCCCAGCGGCATCGTGGTGCTGCCCGATCTCGACCAGAATCTGAGTGAGGCGCAGTGGGATGCCATTGGTCCCGTCGCCGCCCGCCGCGAGGACGAGCCCGAGCCGCAGGAGACGCATCCGCAATATGCGCTCAAGCAACTCCTCCATCGCATGGGCGTCCACCGCGACGAAGTCGCGATCTGGCGCGAGGGTAGCGAGCATGATGCACGCGCGGCGCGGGGCCGGGCGATCAGCAATGCCCTGTTGCCGGCGCTGCTGACTGGCGGCTGGCCGGAGATTCCTGCCGCTGAGCGCTCGCTCAGCGGGGTGCGCGCGATCGAGGCCGCGAACCCGGCGGAAGAGGCGCAGGCGATCGCCATCGCCCTGCGCGAGGCAGTGGAGGAGCCGGGGCGCACGGCGGCGCTCGTCACGCCGGACCGGGAGCTGGCGACGCGGGTTTCGGCCCATCTGGCGCGCTGGGGCATCGATGCGGATGACAGCGCCGGCCGACCACTTGCCCAGCTTGCGCCGGGCACGCTGCTGCTGGCCTTGGCACAGGCGGGCGCCGAACGGTTCGCGCCGGTCGCGTTGCTGGCTTTACTCAAGCATCCGCTGGTGCGGGCGGGCGAAGAGCGGCTTGCCTGGCTGGAGCAGGTCCGCCGGCTTGACCTGTTGCTACGTGGACCGCGACCGCCGGCCGGGCTTGCCGGCATCGGCCATGTGCTCGCCGCTGCCGGGCCGCGTGGCACGGCGCTGGCGGATTGGTGGGAGGCGCTCGCCGCGCTGCTGGCGCCGCTGGAGGCCGCCTTTGCCGCCGAACGCCCGCTGGCTGAGATGATCGCCGCGCTGCGCGAGACGGCGTCGACTCTCACCGGTGAACGCGTCTGGGCGGGCCATCAGGGCCATGCTGCGGCTGCGCTCTTCGCCGACCTGGAGACCGCCGTGCCACAAGGCCCGGCCCTTGCCGATCCGGCCGGTTTCGCGGCCATGCTGGGGCAGATGCTCGCCGCGCAGGCGGTGCGGCCGCCGCAAGGCGGGCACCCACGCGTGCAGATCCTGGGCCTGCTCGAAGCGCGGCTGCAGCAGGCCGATCTCATGATCCTGGCGGGGCTTAACGAGGGCGTCTGGCCCGGCCTGCCGCAGCCTGACCCGTGGCTTGCGCCCAAGGTGCGGCGCCTGCTCGGCCTGCCGGGGCTGGAGCGGCGCATCGGCCTCTCCGCGCATGACTTCGCGAACGGGCTCGGCGCGCCGCGTGTGCTGCTCACCCGTGCCCGGCGAGACAAGAGCGCGCCCACTGTCGCCTCGCGCTTCTGGCTGCGCCTGAAGGCCATGGCCGGCGAGCGCTGGGTGGAGGATGTGCGCCTGCTGCGCCTCGCGCGCGTCATCGATGTGTCCGCCGCGCCGGCGCCGCGCATGGCCCGACCCGCGCCATGCCCGCCGGCCGATCAGCGGCCGCGCGAGATTGCCGTTACTGACATCGATCGCCTCCGCGCCGATCCTTATGCCTTCTATGCCGCCCGCATCCTGCGCCTGCCGGTTCTGGAGCCGGTCGATGCCGATCCTGGCCCGGCCTGGCGGGGTACGGCGGCGCACGACCTGCTCCAGCGCTGGATCGAGGAGGGCGCGCACGATGCCGCGCGGCTGGCGGACCTGGCCCGCGCGATGCTGGCAGGCGCGCAGGCGCATCCGCTGATGCGCACGCTCTGGCAGCCGCGCCTGCTCGCCGCGCTCGATTGGGTTGCGGCGCAAGTGGCGGCTGAACAGGCGGAGGGGCGGCGCGTGCTCTTCGGCGAGAAATGGGGCGTCATCACGCGCGGCGGCGTCACGCTGCGCGGGCGGCCGGACCGAGTGGATGCCCTGCCGGACGGTACCGTCGGCATCGTCGACTATAAGAGCGGCGCCACCGCGACGGCCAAGCAGGTGAGGGCCGGCTATTCGCTCCAGCTCGGCCTGCTCGGCCTCATCGCGCGCGAGGGCGGCTTTTCGGAGCATGGCGTGCCGGCGGG
>DASRXY010000231.1:0-4191 GCA_035654035.1 Sphingobium sp.
TGCACATCGGGGCCCGCCACGGTGTTCAGTGCGGGGTCCGCGACATGATAGCTGAGCAGGGCCAGGGCGAGGAACAGCGCCAGCGCATAGAGCAGGATCGCGCCCACAAAGGTGGCGAGGCGCAGCAGGCTGCGGCGTAGCATCGTCTGCCACTCGGGGGTGGGTCTGGCCGCGGACCGGCTTGCCATGGCTGTTTTTCCCTGTCCCTGAACTGCCGCCCGACGGGCGCGTGCCTGAAATGTTCCTGCCCAGGACAATCCACCTTCGCGGACTCGCCGTCAAGAGTCCTCGGGAATCCGCCATTTCCTCATGGTTGCGGCGGAATGGCGCACACTTCTATGCTGGGTCTCCACGGAATAGGGAGCACCGTCTATGAGCCGTCACCTGGTCGATCCGCAGCTCGTCGCTGCGCTCGATCTCTTCGCGCCGCTCGACCTCGACCCCATGCGGATCGGCGAAACGCGGGCGATGTTCACGGCGACGATGCCGCCATTGGAGAGCTATGCGCGGCCGACCGTGCGGGTCGAGACGCGGAGCGTACCGGGCTTGTCGGGCGCGCCAGATGTGCCGGTGACTCTCTATTGGCCAGTGCAGGCGCAAAGGCCGCTGCCGGTGCTGCTGCACATCCATGGCGGCGGCTATTTGTTCGGATCGGCGGCGCGCAGCGGACCGGGAAGCGTGCGCACGGCGGATGAGTTGGGCTGCCTCGTCGCTTCGGTCGACTATCGGCTGGCACCAGAGACGCGGGCACCCGGCGCGCTGGAGGATTGCTATGCCGTGCTCGCCTGGCTGAACCGCGAGACCGTGGCGCTCGGCATTGATCCGGCGCGCATCGCGGTGGGCGGAGAGAGCGCGGGGGGCGGCCTTGCGGCGGCGCTGGCGCTGCTGGCGCGCGACCGGGGTGAGTATGCGCTCTGCTTCCAACTCCTCATCTACCCGATGCTCGACGATCGCACCTGCGTGCGGGCACCGGCCAATTTGCATGTGGGCGCGTTCGTCTGGACGCCGGCTTATAACGCGATGGGGTGGCGTTCCTATCTGGGCATCGAGCCGGGGAGCGCCGGTGTTTCCGCTTATGCAGCACCCGCCCGCGCCACGGATCTGAGCGGGTTGCCGCCCGCTTATCTCTGCGTGGGCGCGCTCGATCTCTTCCTGGAAGAGGACATGGATTATGCCACGCGGTTGCTCGCGGCCGGTGTGCCGACCGAGTTGCATGTGCTGCCGGGCGCCTATCACGCCTTTGAGGTTGTCGAGGATGCGGCCGTCACGATCCGCTCCCAGGCCGAGCGCCGGTGCGCACTTGCAGCCGCCTTCGCGCGCTGATTGCTCTCGTGCTCCTGCTTGCGCAGGAGCACGGCGATCTATTCTCAGGCGAGCCTGGTCATCCAGCCATGCACATCCGGTTTCTTGCCGAGCTGGATACCGACCAGACGTTCGCGCAAGGTCCGTGCCACGTCGCCCCCATCGCCATTACCGATGACGAAATTGCCGCGTTCGGAGCGCACCTCGCCGATCGGCGTGACGACCGCCGCCGTGCCGCAGGCAAAGGCTTCCTTGAGCTTGCCGGAGCGCGCGTCGGCCATCCATTGGTCGAAGCTATAGGGCTCCTCGCGGAGCGTATAGCCTGCCTCGGCGGCGATGCGGCGGATTGAATCGCGCGTGACGCCGGGCAGGATGGAGCCGTTGAGCGGCGGCGTGAGGATGGTGCCGTCGTTGAACACGAACATGATGTTCATGCCGCCCAGTTCCTCAATCCACTTGCGCTCCACCGCGTCGAGGAACAGCACCTGGTCGCAGCCATGCGCAATGCCCACGGCTTGCGGTTGGAGCGAGGCGGCGTAGTTGCCGCCGCATTTGGCTGCGCCAGTGCCGCCGGGCACTGCGCGCACCTGGTCGTGGCTGACCCACAGCGTCACCACGCTCTTGCCGCCCTTGAAATAGCCACCGACCGGCGAGGCGATAACGCAATAAATATACTCGTGCGCTGGCCGAACGCCCAGGAATGCCTCGCTCGCGAACATGAAGGGGCGCAGGTAGAGGCTGCCCTTGTCGGCCTCCGGCACCCAGTCGACATCGGCGGCAACCAGCGTACGGATGCTCTCGATGAACAGATCCTCAGGCAGATGCGGCATGGCGAGCCGCGTGGCGCTGGCATTGAAACGGGCGGCATTGGCCTCCGGGCGGAAGCTCGCCACCGTGCCGTCCGGCAGCCGGTAGGCCTTGAGGCCCTCGAAAATCTCCTGCGCATAATGCAGCACGGCGGCGGCGGGATCGAGCGGGATCGGCTGGCGCGGCCCCAGCACCGCATCGTGCCAGCCCTGACCCTCCGTGTAGCGGATCGTCACCATATGGTCGGTGAATAGCGTGCCGAAACCGAGATTGGCCATCGCGGCGGCGCGGTCCTGAGCGGACGTGAGGGCAGGATGAGGGAGGGAAGTGAAATCCAGCATGGCTCGAAGATCTTTCCGTGAACTTTTATTGCTCTATTCCTGCTTCCGCTAGCATAAAAATACACTCCCGTCACCTGCGCAATCATAACGATGCGCGAGCACCGGGCAGCCTGGTCTGTGCCCGTCACAGCGACATGCCGCGGACGGATCGGCCAGAAGGAAGCCGCCGGCTCGGTATCAGGAAGTTACCGGGCTGTCATGTGCCTGCTGCCCCATGGCCAGTGCTGCCGGCGGGCCGCTTCCTTCCGGCAAACTGCATCTTATATAAAGGGAACCGCGGTTGGGGCGAGGATCCCGCCGCCTTGGAGAAAGACAATGAAGAAGGCGATCCTTGGCCGTTATGGCAATGATCGTGGCCATTGGGTGGGTGACGGTTTTCCCGTCCGCTCGCTCTTTTCGTACAATGGACTGGGGCAGGCGATCAGTCCGTTCCTGCTGCTCGATTATGCCGGGCCGCATGTCTTCGAGCCGACCATCGACCGGCGCGGCGTGGGCCAGCATCCCCATCGCGGGTTCGAGACCGTCACCATCGTCTATGAAGGCGAGGTGGAGCATCGCGACTCGGCCGGCAATGGCGGCGTGATTGGACCCGGTGACGTGCAGTGGATGACAGCCGGCGGCGGCATCATCCATGAGGAGTATCATTCCCCCGGCTTCGCCCGGGCGGGCGGGCCGTTCCGCATGGTGCAGCTCTGGGTAAACCTTCCGGCGCAGCACAAGATGACGCCGGCCGCCTATCAGGGCATTACCGCTGACATGATCCCCACCGTCGCCCTGCCCGGCGATGCGGGCACTGCGCGCGTGATCGCGGGCGATCTGGCCGAGGCGACCGGGCCGGCGCGCACTTTCACGCCGATCAACGTTTGGGACATGCGGCTGACTGCGGACCGTGAGGTAGGGCTGGATCTGCCCGAGGGGCATGTGGCGCTGCTTGTCGTGCTCGGCGGGCATGTGACGGTGAACGGCGCCCAGCCGCTCGGTACAGCGGAAGTGCTGCTGCTCGGCCGCGAGGGCAATCAAGTCGCCATGCGTGCGGATGGCGAAACCACGATGCTGCTCCTGAGCGGCGAACCCATCGACGAGCCCATCGTGGGCCATGGCCCCTTCGTGATGAACAGCCGCGAGGAGATCGTCCAGGCGATCGAGGACTTCAACAGCGGCCGCTTCGGCGCACAGGCGGCCTGAGAACGTAGCTTGAGCAAATGAGGCCGCGCGCGCGGGAAACGCGCGCGCGGCCTCTCGCCGCTAAAGGCCTTGGCATAATAGTCTCTTCCGCCCGAGCTTGTCGAAGCGCCTGCGTTGCGACGGCAGGGATGGAATCCGGTATCCCTCGCCGTCGCCCATTCGCCTTTACAGTGCCAGTAACCGCATATCCGGCCCCACCTCCGCCAAAAAGGCGACGGGTCCGGTCAATTCGATACGGCGGTCGAGCTGGTCCGCCGTCATGCCGACCAGCGCGAGGCCGCTCTGACACAGGCTGATGCGCGCGCCGTCGTCCAGCGCCTCGTCGAGCAGGGTGGCGAGCGTGGGGTCGCCGGCCGCCACCCAGGCTGCATCGCGCGGATCGGAGACGGGCGGGCGCAGCAACGCGGCCGCCTCGCCCTGGAGGAAAAGATGCGCCGTGCCGCCCACGGCAATTTCGGCGCGGGCGAACGTGAGCGCGGCGCGCAGCCGCGCGGTATCGGCGCTCACCAGCAGCAGGGCAAGGGGTGGGCGGGTCATACGGGCTGCGGTGCTTGCG
>DASRXY010000232.1:0-7015 GCA_035654035.1 Sphingobium sp.
CAGCGCGGCCCCCGTATGCGCCAGTTCCTCGGTGAGGGCGCCAGCCGTCTTGCCCGCGATCGGCGTACGCACGGTCGCCAGCATGGGGCCTGTGTCCAGTCGCTTGCCCATGGCCATGATGGTGACGCCGGTTTCTGCGTCGCCGGCCAGGATAGCGCGCTGGATCGGCGCGGCGCCCCGCCAGCGCGGCAGCAGCGAGGCGTGAACGTTGAGGCATCCCAAGCGCGGCGCGTGAAGCACCGGCAGCGGCAGGATGAGTCCGTAAGCGGCGACGACTGCCGCATCGGCATCGAGCGCGTCGAAGGCTTCCCATTCCGCCTCGTCCCGAAGCGAGAGCGGCGTCCGTACGGGCAGGCCCAGCGCTTCGGCCCGCTGTTGCACGGGGCTGGGGCGTGGCGCCTTGCCTCGCCCGGCCGGGCGGGGCGGCTGGGTATAGACGGCAAGGATGCTGTGGCCGCGCGCCACCAGCGCGTCGAGCGTCGGCACCGCGAAATCCGGCGTGCCCATGAAGATGATCCGCATGGGTTCTTCTGAAACGCTTGTCAGGACGAAGCGCAAGCCCTTAATTGGCGCCATGTCCTCGCCCGAGATCGAAGCGCTCACGCAGGCCCTGGCGCGGTTGCCCGGCCTAGGCCCCCGCTCGGCCCGGCGCGCGGTGCTGCATCTGCTCCAGAAGCGCGAGACGGCGCTGGCGCCGCTGCTGCGCGCGCTGGAGAACGTCAATGCGCGCATGGTGCATTGTTCGGTCTGCGGTAATGTCGACACGGTCGATCCCTGCGGCATCTGCGCTGATCCGCGTCGCGATGCGCGGGCCCTGTGCGTGGTGGAGGATGTGGCGGATCTCTGGGCGCTGGATCGCTCGCGGCTCTTTCCTGGCCGCTTTCATGTGCTGGGCGGCCGGCTCTCGGCGCTGGACGGCGTGCGGCCGGAAGACCTCGCTATCGCTCCGCTTATTTCGCGCGTGGCGGCTGGCGGCATTGACGAGGTGGTACTCGCCATGAACGCCACGTTGGAGGGACAGACAACCGCCCATTATATTGCCGAGCGGCTGGAAGCCTATCCGGTGCGGCTAACGCAGCTTGCCCATGGCGTGCCGGTGGGCGGGGAACTGGATTATCTCGACGAGGGCACGCTCGCCCAAGCCCTGCGTGCCCGTCGGCCGGTAGGATAGCGGGCGGAGGCTTGGCGCCTCTCTTGAAGCACATCCCGTGCTCCTGCGTTGGCAGGAGCCCAAGGCGGTTAAACACTACGGCTGGCCTTTAGGATGCGACCACTCTCCCGTGATACGCCATCAAGAGAGCACGGCGATGAGCGCGCGTGGCGTCCGGCGCCGCCAAGGGAAGCGGCGCCGGACGGTCTTTAGCCCTTGGCGGCGGGCTTGGCCTCGTCCTGCCGCGCTTCGGCGAGGGGGATGTCGATGCCCTGGCGGGCCCAGCCCGCACGGTCGAGGCACAGGCGAGTGGGCAGGCGCGTGCCCGGCAGCGGCGCGTCGGTGACGCAATAGAGCGTCTCGCCCTTGCCGCGCATCACTTTCATACGGATTTCATTGGCACCCGGCGCTGCGTCTTTCGCCACAACCGGCGCGGTAGCGCCGAGCGTGGCAGCGGCGGCGGCGAGGCTCAGCAGGGCTTTGAAGCGGGGGGACATGGACACGACTTTTTCTCCTCTACCTGAACGATGGCGAGCGCTGACCGCCCGTATCCGGCCCTCAGCAGAAAGCGTGCCAAACGGGTTTTTGGGAGAAAATCGCGGGAAATGGCGGCGTAAGAACTGAATGCGCGCTCATGAAGTCCGATATGTCAGCGCAATTTTCGATCTCTTCGGAAAATTTACAGAGCCAGGCCCAGGTCAACCAATCAGCGCAATCGGAACAAAGCGCCAACGCTGCGCTTGATCTTGGCCCGATGCTCTCATATCTCTCCGCCATGGCCCTTTTGCCCATTCTTGAGACGCCGGACCCACGGCTGCGCACCATCTCGACTCCGGTCGACACCATCGACGACGCGCTCCAGACGCTCATCGACGACATGTTCGAGACGATGTATGCCGCGCCCGGCATCGGTCTCGCCGCGATCCAGGTGGGCGTGCCCAAGCGGCTGCTGGTCATCGATCTGCAGGAGCCGGAATCGGACGAGGAAGATGCGCCGCCTGTCCGCAAGCCGATGGTGTTTATCAATCCGATCATCCTGGAGGGTTCGGATGAGCTGTCGGTCTATAATGAGGGCTGCCTCTCGGTCCCCGAGCAATATGCCGAGGTCGAGCGGCCCGCCCGCATCCGTGCGAGCTGGATGGACCGCACCGGTCGCATCCACGAGGAAGAGCTCGAAGGGCTGCTCGCCACTTGCCTCCAGCACGAGATCGATCATCTTGAGGGCGTACTGTTCATCGACCATCTCTCGCGTCTGAAGCGTGACATGGTGCTCAAGAAGCTCGCCAAGGCCCGTCGAGCGGCCTGAGGGTGCGCGTGTTAAGCTATTTCCCGATCAACTCCATCGTGCGGGGGGAATGCAGGCGCGCTGACGGGCGTTAAGGCCCGCCAGCAGGCGCCGCCGCGTCGCGAGCCGCAGCCGGACCGGCCGTAATATTTGCCGAGGGTGGCGCGATGACCAGGTGAGGGAGAGTGAAAGCCGCTCCCGCTCTGTCGGCCGGCCGGCCCGGTGAAAGATGCGCGTGCCATCGAAGGCCACCAATGTGCCGGCCCGGCCTTGCGCCGTGCGCCACGTCTCCGGCGGGACGATGCCGCCGAAGCGTGCTTCGGGGATATAGCCGCCGCGATAGCCCATTGCAGCGTGTGCGACTGCGCTCTCCGTTGCCGGAACATGCGTGAATGGCCCGGTGCCTTCGTCCACATCGTTGAGATAGACGAGTAGCCGCAGCATGCGGTCGTCCTCGATGTCGAGATGCCATTGGCGCGCGCCGGTTTCGATTGGGCTCACCCGTTCGCGCTTCATGGAAATCCCCAGGAAATAGCAGGGCTCGCCCAGATAAAGCTCCGCCAACCGCAGCAGGCGTTCTTCCAGCCCCAGCATGTAGACGGCCGGCCAGCGATGCAGAATGTCCTCGGACTCAATGAGGTCCCGGCCCAGGGCGTCCAGGGCTGTGGCGAGCGCCCCGTCTCCCAGCGAGTCCAGCACCGACGCGCTTGAGCCCAGCAGGTCCGCGATATGGCCGATATGCGCGGCATCATCGCGTAGATCGCGGATCAGGGCGAGCCCGGACTCCATGACCTCCTCCGGCATCGTGAAGGCCGCCTGGCGCGCGCTGCGCGCCCGATGCCTCAATGTCGCGAATAGCGGAATGCGCAGCAGTCGGTTCCGCCAGGCCAATCTGTCGATAATCCGGCCCACGTGATCGCCAGCCATCATGCGCATTCCCCTTCAGGCCGCGCCATCGGGCCCAAAGTCGAACCACGCTTCGACCAGTTCAACTCGTGCACAAACGAGCGCCAAACCGGCGCCTGTCCGCGATCTGTGGCAAGAGGTGCCCACCAGAAAAAAGCTGAAGAGGCTGGAGCGCCCCTCCGCGTTCGCGCGTCCGGTCGCGATGGGCCGGAACGCGCGAGAGACGGCGCTGGCTCAGCGTTGGTCCACCGGCACATAGGGGCGCTGCGCCGGGCCGGTGTAGAGCTGGCGTGGGCGGCCGATCTTCTGCTCAGGATCAGAGATCATTTCGTTCCAGTGCGCGACCCAACCCACGGTGCGGGCGAGAGCGAAGAGCACAGTGAACATGTCGGTCGGGAAGCCGATGGCCGAGAGAATGATGCCCGAGTAGAAGTCCACATTCGGGTAGAGTTTTTTCTCGATGAAATAGTCGTCATGCAGCGCAAGCTGCTCAAGTTCGCGTGCCACGTCGAAGATCGGGTCGGTAACGCCGAGCTTCTCCAGAACTTCCTTGGCCGTGGCTGCCATCACCTTCGCGCGCGGATCGTAATTCTTGTACACGCGGTGGCCGAAACCCATCAGGCGGAACGGATCGTCCTTGTTCTTGGCGCGGGCGATGTAAGCGGGGATACGCTCCGGCGTGCCGATCTCGCGCAACATGTTGAGTGCGGCCTCGTTGGCGCCGCCATGAGCCGGGCCCCACAGGCACGCAATGCCCGCCGCGATGCAGGCGAAAGGATTGGCGCCCGAGGAACCGGCGAGCCGCACCGTGGAAGTGGAAGCGTTCTGCTCATGATCGGCATGGAGGATGAAGATCTTGTCCATCGCCCGCTCGATCACCGGATCGACCACATAGTCCTCGGCCGGCACGGAGAAGCACATGCGCAGGAAATTGGCGGTGTAGCTGAGGTCGTTGCGCGGATAGACGAAGGGCTGGCCCAGCGAATATTTGAACGCCATGGCGGCCAGCGTCGGCATCTTGGCGATCAGGCGATGGCTGGCCACCATGCGCTGATGGGGGTCCGTGATGTCGGTCGAATCATGGTAGAAGGCCGAGAGCGCGCCGATGACGCCGCACATGATCGCCATGGGATGCGCATCGCGGCGGAAGCCCCGATAGAAGATGTTGAGCTGCTCGTGCACCATGGTGTGGCGCGTGATGGTGTAGGTGAACGTGTCCAGCTCCTCCTTGGAGGGCAGGGCGCCGCGCAGCAACAGATAGGCCAATTCCATGAAAGTGGACTTCTCGGCCAGTTCGTCGATGGAATAGCCGCGGTGGAGCAGGATGCCTTTGTCGCCATCGATATAGGTGAGCGCGGAGTCGCAGCTTGCCGTGGAGGTGAAGCCGGGGTCGTAAGTGAACATGCCCGTCTGGGCATAGAGCTTGCGAATATCGATGACCTGTGGGCCAACGGAGCCCTCGACGATCCTAAAATCGAAACCCTTGTCGCCGAGGGTCAGTTTGGCGGTTGCGTCGGTCATCCTATTTACCCCTTCAATCTTATCCGGCCGTCTGCATTCGGCCCGACGCCTGATCGGTGAGCCGACCAAGCGTTTCATCCCGCCCGAGATGATAAAGCACGTCGAATATGCCCGGCGAAGTCGTCCGACCCGTTAACGCGGCGCGCAACGGCTGGGCCACTTTGCCGAGGCCGAGCCCGGCGTCCTCTGCCACGGCGCGCACCGCAGCCTCAATGGTCTCGAGCGTCCAGTCATTCAGTGCGCCCAAGCGATCGACTGCGGTTGCAAGCAGCGACCGTGCCGCATCGTCTAGCAATTTTGCAGCCGCTTCGTCGACTGGAATCGGGCGCTGGATGAACAGGAAGGCCGCGCCGTCCGCCAGTTCCAGCAGTGTCTTGGCACGCGGCTTGAGCGCCGGCATGATGGCGGCGAGTTTATGCAGCCGGGCCTGTGCGGCGGCGGCATCCTCGAGCGGCGCCATGCGCTCGGCCACGAGCAGCGCGAGACGGCCATCATCTGCCTCGCGGATATAATGGGCGTTCAGATTTTCCAGCTTCTTCAGGTCGAAGCGCGAGGGCGAGCGGCCCACGCCGGGCAGGTCGAACAGCTCGATGGCACGCTCACGGGAGAGAATCTCCTCGTCGCCATGGCCCCAGCCAAGGCGCAACAGATAATTGTTCACGGCCTCGGGCAGCATGCCCAGTTCGTCGCGATAGGCGTCCACGCCCATGGCGCCGTGCCGCTTGGAGAGCTTGGCGCCATCCGCCCCGTGGATGAGCGGGATATGGGCATAAACCGGGTCCGGCCAGCCGCCTTCGATGGCGTTCATCGCCCGCAGGATGCCAAGTTGGCGGAAGGCGTTGTTCAAATGGTCGTCGCCGCGGATGACATGCGTCACGCCCATATCGTGATCGTCCACCACCACGGCCAGCATATAGGTGGGCGTGCCGTCCGAGCGCAGCAGGATCATGTCGTCCAGCTCGCTGTTTTGCACCACCACGCGGCCCTGCACTGCGTCCTGAATGACGGTTTCGCCCTCGCGCGGCGCTTTCAGCCGAATGACGAAGGGCTTGTTGCCGCCCTCGGCTGGGTCGCGATCGCGCCAGCGGCCGTCATAGCGCATCGGCTGCCGGGCAGCGCGCTGGGCCTCGCGCAACGCCGCAAGCTCCTCGGGCGTGGCGAAGCATTTGTAGGCATGGCCCGCCGCCAGCAACTGCTGCGCCACCTCGGCATGGCGCTGAGCGCGCGCGAACTGGAAGACCGGCTCCTCGTCGCCGGTCAGCCCGAGCCAGGAAAGCCCGTCGAAAATCGCCTCGATAGCTTGCTCGGTGGACCGGGCCCGGTCGGTATCCTCGATCCGCAGCAGGAACTTGCCGCCATGGTGGCGCGCGAAGAGATAGTTGAAGAGCGCGGTGCGCGCGCCGCCGATATGCAGATAGCCGGTCGGGGACGGCGCGAATCGCGTGACGACCTTTGTGTTTTGTGCCTTGCCGTCGGTCACGCTATGCCTCGGACTCCAAGAGTGGGGAGGGTTATTCCGGTTGAACGAACAGGCCCCTAGCACGGCCTTTTCGCTCCGGCAAATGAGTCTGTTGCGGCGCAGCAACCGCTTGTCGGCGGGGCTGGGCGCGCGACTCGAGATGCTGCTGGAGCGCGAGCGGGCGCAATTGCCACTCTGGGCGCCGGTCGCGCTCGGCGCGGGTATTTGTGCCTGGTTCGCCCTGCCCACACCGGCGCAGTGGCTTGCCTGGGTATTGGTCTGCCTTGCACTGGCACTGGGCGTGGGCGCTCTGGCGCGTGGCGGCCGGCTGGGACAGGCGCTGGCGATCGGCGCAGCGCTGCTGGCGGCGGGTTGCCTGCTGCCGTGGGCCAAGGCGACGCTCGTTGGCGCGCCGCCGCTGGCGCGCGCGGCCATGGTGGAGATGCAGGCCGACGTCCGCGCGGTCGAGCCGCTGGTGGCGCGCGGCGTTACCCGGCTGGTGCTCGTGCCCCTCGACCGACCGGACCTCCCCGCGCAGGTGAGCGTCAATGCGCCGCCGGAGGACTTGCCCGAGCGGCTGGGCGAGGGGGATCGCGTGCGTGTCAAGGCGCGGCTCATGCCGCCGCCCGCCGCCGCGCTGCCCGGCGCCTATGATTTTGCGATGCGCGCCTATTTTCTCGGTATCGGTGCCACG